>PIVM01000582.1 GCA_003353945.1 Gammaproteobacteria bacterium | reverse complement strand
AGGTCGATAGGGCCAAGATCACCCCTACACCAGACTAACTGATAGGCGAAGTCTCAGCTAGAATCTGATCAAATTATATAGGGATTCGGTTCCAAAATCAAATATGCTAAAATCCCGGGTCGAGGTACACCAGATCTGAAGAGCTCCTAGCTCACTGGTTGAGTCGGGCCAGTTGAGCTCAGAGCCTCATAGGACTGTTTAGCCGTGAGGATAGGCTAACTATGCTAAGTTCGATGATCCGTACGCCTATCAAAAATAAGCGATTCGAACTACGCCAGACATGGTGATCCCGCTCGCCCAAGATTATGGAGTAGCTTTTTTGGAGCTCAGTAGGACCGGATTTCAAAATGAGCACGAATGGTGATATCGGACGCCCGAGATAATGGAGTTGCTTTTTGGTCCACCCAGAAAACCAAATGAGCACAACGTAAGGGAAATCCTCGCTGGAGTTAGAGGGATCGAACCCACGACCTCACGTACCCCACAGATTTTTGAATCTTGCCCACAGATTCAAATGAGCACAAACGCCTGACAAAGTGTCGCCCGGGAAAAAGTACAGTATACGAAAAGCTGATACTAGTCCTTGTAGTACATAATGAACGAATATATGCTACGATATTTTTGAATTAAGGGCGACTATTTCTGTAGCGTTGTGCGCATTTGAGATTTTCCTATGGGACAGTGTCAGAATCGTGCTCATTCTAACGGTGAGGTTTCTCAAAAGCCACTTAAGACACCCGAAAAAAGTTAGAGACATAGAATCTTGTAGGGCCTAAATAGGCCTTCAGATTGTCCGATTTGCGATCCTATACTATCCCGGATTTGACACGCTGATTTCTGGGTGGGATTAGCTTTCGAGGCATACATTTCGGTTTGCGCACGAATGGTGGTTTGGATGAACAGAGTTACCGTTTTGTGGGCTTTTCAATATTTTTGTGGGTTCGACTTGGTCAAAAAGGCCACACCAATAACTCTGTGCATCCAAACCACCATTCGTGCGCATTTTGCTGTCTAGGCCGTTTGTAAAAAAAAAAAAAAGTTGCGTCTTCTGGGAATCGAACCCGGGTCACACTGTTGTATTAGTCTATCCCCTCGAACAACGCAGTGCTAGACTAGTATAGGGTACCGGATAAGACAGCTTTAACCGCTAGGCCAGATTCGAACGCGCGACATCCTGGGATGCATTAACCACTATGCTATGTTGGCATGTTAGAACTTTAGTCCTTTAGTCAGCGATTTGGCGCAGCGGTTGCGAGTTGAGCTCTTAAGCCAATGGTCTATGATTCGACTTCAGTGTGGTTCGACTTCAGTGGGGTTCGACTGCAGTGTGGTTCGACTGCAGTGTGGTTCGACTGCAGTGTGGTTCGACTTC
>PIVM01000581.1 GCA_003353945.1 Gammaproteobacteria bacterium | reverse complement strand
TTTTAGTGCTGTAAAGGATGCTAACTGCAAACATGAAAAAATCGTGACAGGCCGGGGACCTGACTGTGTTGAGATCGAAGCCTTTCAATGGGTAAATACTATGATTGGTAATATCAAAAACATCTATGCATGGGGCGTATCATTCAATTAATCCGAAGCACCTGCCTCGTTATCTTGCGGAGTTTTGTTATCGCTTCAATCGCCGGTTTGATCTTGATGAATTGCTTCCTCGGTTTATGTATGTAGCGTTGAGAACACCACCGATGCCTTATCGGCTTCTTAAGATGGCTGAGGCTCATGGGTAATCAGGTAACTATTTACACAACATAAGCGGGGATCTGTGTGGGGGTATGAGGTGACTCATATTCCTACCATGACGGCTTTAGTACAGTGCTCCTCAAACCAATGCGCTAAATCAGATTCATCAATGGTACTTTCGGCTAATTTTTCGAAAGTAACGGCAGCATTTGGTTCAGGCGCGTTAAGTATGTATCCGTTAATTTCAAGAAATAAAGTGCCTATGGTAAATGCAGTTCTTTTGTTTCCGTCAACAAACGGGTGGTTTTTTGCGATACCAAAACTATATGCAGCTGCAAAATCGAAAATTGATGATTCTGGGTCATAACTGAATTTTTGCTTTGGTCGTGAGAGGGCAGAATCGAGGAGGGTTTTATCTCTAATTCCGCTGCTGCCTCCATGCTCTGCAAGCAGCATTAAATGCACCGCTTGAACAATATCATCAAGAACCCAAGTCGGCTCATTCATTTTGCAAGCTCGCGTAGGGTATTTCTATAGCGTTTCATGATGCCCTCAGCGGCTTCAATTTGGTCGCCGAAGTCATGCTGATAAGGGGTAATTGTGTAGCCATCGGGGCCTTCAACCAAATAAAGAGTATCACCCTTGGTGGCTTTCATCTTGCTAAGTGCTTCTTTTGGCAACAAAATCCCCATTGAGTTGCCAACTGAGGTAACCTTTACTTTTAACATGACAGACGGCCCTTAGAGTTATAACAAATGTTATTACAAAGTGTAGCCCAGCCTAACAAAGCAATCAACAAGGCCATTATTGGTCTGCTTTCCTGCAAAAGCGGGGTTACCCCCACGTACACTGAAGCACGACGACCATTTTTACAATTCACTGCCATCACCTAGACTCGTATACAGCATGGATGCACCTACCTCTCCAACGCTTTCTAGATCCATTAACCGCTTACACGGTTCGAGTTGCTTAACAACGCCTTTTCCTCAGTCGCTCACCACCACGTCTCTTTAACGCAGCAGCACTGGGAGGTTTGAAACCGGCTCCTGTAAGCAGATTTCGGGAGGCCTGCTCCCATCACTAGTACAGTTCTACAAAACTATGTTCTGTATTCA
>PIVM01000580.1 GCA_003353945.1 Gammaproteobacteria bacterium | reverse complement strand
CCTTTGCTGCACCAACTGATACGGCATCCGATCCCGGATCACCGCATTGGCGATCGTATTTCTCACTTCATACGAATACCGACCGCGATACGGCACCCCCTCAATCGGCGCCTGGAAATACTCGCAGCAGGAACACTTGGCCTTGTAAGTAATCAACCAAAAGAAATTGTAAATTTCTTCCCCACATTAAGAAAGACATCCCAGAGATTTTCTTCCAATCGTTCAAACGACAAGTATGCATCCCACGGTAACCATTGATATTTGACAAAACGCCATAGAATTTCGATAAGATTAAGTTCGGGAGAATAGGTTGATAGATGGCAAATCTTCACATTCTGTGCTTTCCAATGCGCCTCGTATAATTGAAAATATTCACTGGTGTGGACGGGGGCATTGTCGATGATAAAGACCTTTTTTCGCTTGGGATCCAGAGACGCGATGAAATCCTCAAACACTTCGACCACGACAAAACTATTGATCGAACCCTCCACTACATACGGCGTAAAGGTATTGTCTCGTCGGAGGAAACCCAATGCCTTCAGGCTTTTACTCCGGGCGCTTTCCAGTTCAAGGGTCGCCCCTTTCTGCTGCCATCCATAGGGGATATTGGGCATCAGAGAGAAGAAGGAGGCATCAAAGTAATACAAGTCGATGGCCTCCTGCTCTTCTAAGCGTTGGAGGGCGTGGAGTTCCTTTTTTTTTCTGCTACGGCCGTCTTATTCTGCTTCGAGTGCAGCGAGGTACGGGCCCGTCGATAGGTGTAATCCCAGCGTTTGAGCGCTCGTTTCAAGGTGTTGCGATGAATCGTTTTATCTAACTCTTGCTCAATATGAGCCAACACCGTTTTAGGCTGATTGGGGGTTTCTTTCACCCACGCTTCAACCGACGCCCGATCGGCCTCATCCAATCGGCGAGGACGGCCGCTTTGGGGTTGATCGCGCAACCCTTCGAGCCCTTGGTCTTCATATCGACGAATCCAGTGATACACCGAATTATAATGTACCTCAAGGAGTTGACTGATGGTCGGCAGCGCATATCCCTGGGCATTGAGTTGGATGCTTTGGATGCGTTTGAAGTAACGCCCACTGCAGGGCGTACCTTGAAGGGCCGCATCCAGTTGGGCCGATTGCTCGGACGTTAGGGACAAGAATTTCATGAGTATGGTACCCGCCGGTTGAGAGAAGACAAAGAGCCACCATGGTTCAGCAACATAAAAGAAAATATAAATCAGACCCTTTTATATTACAAATACTTTTGGTCGATTACTTATATGGACTACATCGGCGCTAAACGTGTCCTGAATCCAAGGAACGAGTTTGGGAGAGATATGAGCGTCAAGCCAGAGGGTCACGCGGCAAGCACGGGATGGTTAAG
>PIVM01000579.1 GCA_003353945.1 Gammaproteobacteria bacterium | reverse complement strand
CTTGGGCATATGGTCTGGTGTTATTCCCTTCACGGTGACGAAACATAGGAGCTCCTCAAGGCTTTCGTGGTTCCGTGGTGCGCACGGCAACTGCGGTGAGGATTTTGATGAGGTGTGCGCAGCCCCTGAAGGTAAGAGTGCAATTTACAATTCATTTTCTTTGCATCCCACATGTCTTTCTTTTGCTTCTTGTGGTGCTCAATTAATATTCATGCACAAGAATGACGAGAGAGAGAGAATATGTGGAGAGGAGTGTCGAACTAGAAAAGCGCACGTCCTCTTCTCACCCATTTATGCACTTTCATATGGTTTACCAAACCAGAGTTGTGTGCTTTACTTACCTTCCACCCTTTCGTATATTGTATGTAGACCTGGCTTTCATTCAATACAGCAGTGGCAGTACCCAAGAGTGTAAGGGGGTGATGATAACCTTTGGTGCTTTGCAGGCCGCCATCATCATTATGGAGTATTACGTTAATCAGGTTCATCATGTCTTTCAGGAGATTGATTCATTTGTTCTTATTTACCACTCACCATGCTCCACATATAGCATTGCTCTTCTGGAAAGCGTGTGTCATTCTCATGGCTTCCCTATTTCCATGACATGGGTGAGCTGGGAATGTTTGGTCAATTTATTGTAACCCATGTATTTCTGTTGTGTGAACCTCGAAATGCACTCAATCCTTTTGAGTATACGTCTTTACTGCTGGTAGCAGAGCACTATTCATAACTTTTCCCAAACCTCAACGCTGTGGTACTTAAAATCTAATCATGTGAACCTCCTTCAAGGACTTGTGAATTACCTCCTGCCTCTTACTTCTGAGTGCCTGCGGCGTATGCACTTCATGAGCCCATTGACATTCATTCACAACCCTGTCCTCTGGCTTGAGTTAATGGCTCATCATGGTTGTGAAATATCATCTGCTCCAGACTTTGCATTTCGCTTGGTTGTACGAAAGTGGGTGGAGGCAAAACACAAGCGGAATGTGTTGTCAAGGCTCGATCTGTCTTGCATTCGTGCCTTGATAAATGCGAGTGAACCCGTCCGTTGGGATACAAGAGAACTGTTTACCACTACATTTTCTCCATATGGTCTTAATGAAAAGTGTATGTATCCAGCGTATGGTTTGGCAGAGAATGTGGTAACGGTATGCCATATCAATGAGTTTGTGCGTTCTAGCAGCTCCTCGCCATACCCGGGCGTGGTGGCTGTTGCAAAGCTCAGTACCCTGCATGCTTCCCTTGACCTTCGCATCGTCGACCCGGACTCGCTCGAGGAACTTCCTGAAAACTCTGTTGGCGAATTGTGGATTGCGGGACCGTCTGTGGCTGCTGGCTATTTTGGCAAACCAAGTTTGACTGAAGATGTTTTCTT
>PIVM01000578.1 GCA_003353945.1 Gammaproteobacteria bacterium | reverse complement strand
ACATGGAGGAATTAGTAAAACAAGAGCTAATACGTAAAAATGCGACAGGGTACGATGAAAAATGCTGCGAAGTGTGCAACATAACAAAACCGTTGAGAAGGCCAGTACCTAAAACAGCAGAACGAAGCGGTGAAAATACTATTCAAGTTGATTACATGCCTGTAGGGCATAGTGAAAAAGGATGGAAAGGCGAGGTAGGTGCATATGTATATAACTTAAGAAAATGTAAAACTGTCAAGGCATATACGGTGCGGGGTGCTGGAACCGAAGAAGCAACAGAAACCCTGCGAAGTTACGTCAAAGACGTGGTGCCCTACTTAAACAATAAGCCCACGTGCATTCAAACTGATGCCGGGAGCCAGTTCACCACCAGAGAATGGCAGAACGTCCGTTCTGAAGCAGGTTTAGTAAGCAGGCAGTGTCCAGTGGATCACCAGACCATGAATGGCCAAGTTGAAAGGGTTATAGGAATAATTGCATCGAAAATTAGGGCGATATTAAGTGACCACCAGATACGTAGTAAATACTGGCCTCTGGCACTACATACAGTAACTTACATCCTAAACAGAATGCCGCATAGCGCTCTAGAAGGACTTTCCCCGCTTCAGTTTGCTACTGGAAGGGAACCAGACCTAAGTAGGGTAAGAGTATTTGGTTGCAGAGCTTATGTGCAGATTCCGAAGCCTCAGAGACGAGGCAAGCTTGGAAACACGGCCTAGCAGGGAGTCACGGTAGGGTATAGCACAAACTCACCTGAGTGGATCATACTGGACCTCAGAACGTTAACCTTAAGGAAAGCATATTCAGAGTTAAGTTCGACGAGACCAAAAGTGGATTCAAACACAAAGAGTACACCCATAGCGGTGCATTGACACTCTGGGATCGGTTGATAACATATCAGGACGAAGATAATAATGAAAACACCGAAAAAGTACACCAAAGATGCAACGAAAATATCCATCAAGTGTATAATGAAACCATACGTCAAGGCTACCACGAAGATACATGACAAACAGAAGAACTGCAGAGCAGTGGCTCTGATGACCAAGAAAAGTTTATTGAAGAGCCAGAACCAGGCATTGTAGACTACAAATCTAATGAATCCTCAATGAGCCAAGATACTAATGAGGAAGACTGGATCCCCTCCAGCGATGAACGGATGATGGGGAAAGACAGATATATATCACTACAGGAAGCAGAGAATCCAAACATAGGTATCAGAAGAAGTACAAGAGCCAGGCGGCAATTCGACCCGCGCAATATGCCTTCGGGAACGCTTGAGATGGAAAAGCTCACAAAGCAAATAGAAGCCGACTCAGCAACCAGCGCCGATGAGGAGTACGATTCATCCACTGAAGAACCCGAACGGACAAATG
>PIVM01000577.1 GCA_003353945.1 Gammaproteobacteria bacterium | reverse complement strand
GTTGCATCTACATGTTTGACCAATGCTTCTGGTCCCATTGTTTGTGAGATGGTGGTGATGAACTGAATGAGAGACTCACGATCCTGTCCCCTACCTAGTGCTTGTACACCAGCCACAATCTGTGGACTGACTAAGCCTTTAGGTAGTGATGGGATCTGTCTGCTACGTGTCAGTACATTCATCACACGACTCAGGTATGGCACAAGGAACTCAACAGTTAGGAGACTGAACAGTCCACCTAGTTGTTGTTCCAATTCCATCTGAGTAAGACGTACTTCTTCTGCAGTAGTACGTTCTGACTGTCGAACATTCAACACAAGGAATGCATCTTGAATGCGTTGTCCTAGTTGTGTTGCCATGTCCCATGCAGTCTTAAAGTCTGCGGTCTTACCGACCTGCACAACACCTACATCTTCAGGTCGTCCCTGAATGATTGCACCGTTGCCTGCAGCGGCTAGAGCCTGTGGTTTAGTGGTCGATGATGGAGATACAAGGAAGATAACTTTGGCAGCCTGTGCAGCGCCTTCTACGAGGGCCTGAGAGAGTGCTTCGAGTGACTTAAGATCACCTAGGAACTCTTCAACCCTACCTCTTCCATAATTCTCACCGTCAACTTGATTAAATCTAATCGGAAACCAAGGAGAACTATTCTTAGGTGCAGTTGATCTGCTACCTGGAATGATCTTGTCCATTGCTTCCTGATGCCAGACCCATTGGCCTGACTTCTCAAGTCTTGCGTAGGTATACACCTCTACGTCATCACCATGTGGCTTGGGACCATCATCCCCAACAGCGTTGGGTTTAGGCTCAGGCAAGTCCTTACCTAATGCTTTTCTATTGATGATTTCTTTAGTAACAATCTCAGTTACGTTGCCGTTCCCGTCACGGTTAAGTACGAACCTATTGAATGGGTAGTTCTTCATCCCATCCTTGTCCATGTACAACAGGGCGTTGCCGGATACAATCAGATGCTTCAGTGCTTGATGAATAGCAACGCGATGGTTCTGTGCGTTGATATAATCCATGATCAGTCTCTCTGTTTTAGAGAATGAAAGGTCAAGCTCACTCCTTACTTCAGGAGGAAGCTCAACACCGATCTTGCTATCATTAATCTGAAGCTTAAAGAACGTAGTGCTAGGTGGCATCAATGCCATCATTAACTTTGCAGCTAATGTGACTACCGACTTAGCACCAACTGATTGCCAGGGTGTCTTGAGTTCTACATGACCACCCTTTGTTCCTTCGCCTTGTTCGTGAACGAGATAAGGTAACGTCAAACGTGAGCACTCCTTAGCTGTTGAAAGAAATGCTCCTCTCATAGACGAGAGTTGATCGTATCTTTGTCTCGCTTTAATCATATGTTTACGCCATTACTTGG
>PIVM01000076.1 GCA_003353945.1 Gammaproteobacteria bacterium | reverse complement strand
TGTGTGAATACAGTAACTAAATAACCATTACCGTGATTTATTTGAGTGTCGAACGTATAAGAACTGGCGCCTTCCAAAACCGTTTCATCATCACCACCGTTGTTTTGCAGTATGACGGTACCGACCAGACCGGAGACCATACCACCAACGTCGTACTGCCGGATGCTACAGGTAATATTAATATCGGTGACATTACCGCTCACTTCATTGACTGTGCCAGTATCATTGGCTGTGTCGAAATTACAGAGCTGGCTAATCGGTTGTGTTGTGATATCCAAATCGTAAGCCGTACCGTAATCCAACGTACTGATGGTATAGGGAGCGTTTGCACTGTAGGTCTGTACATCGGCACCATTAGTAATCTGTAGCGATTCACCACCGACCGTATCTAAGCTCGCGATATTACCACCGACCGTGTATTGATTAATGACACAGTTAACAGCTATATCACTGACATCACCCGTCGCCGTGCCACTGTCGTTGATCACCGTACAGGTCTGACTAACCGGCTGCGTGCTAACCGCCACCGAATACGTATCAAAGTGATTGATCAATGTCGCAAAGCTAAAGGGACCATTGGCCATCCCGATCGGCGTTGTCGCATTCAACTGCAGCTCCGCGTTCAATTCACTGACATCCAGACCAGTGACCGTACCGCCAATCGTGTACTGGTTGATGGTGCAATCGATAACAATATCGCTGACATCAGCGGTTAGGGTTCCATAACCATCCGTTACTGTGCAGGTTTGACTAACCGGCTGGGTCGCAATTGTTACCTCATAAACCGTGTTATAGGTAAGAGTGCTGGTGAAAGAAAATGGACCAAGTGCACTGATATCGCGCAATTCAGCGCCATTTAACTGTATCTGAGCCGTTTCAGCATCAAGGCCAGTGACAGTAGCACTAACCGTATACTGGGTATCAGTACAGTTAACAGAAACATTGCTGACATCCGTAATAATTGTACCGCTACCATTGCCTACACTACAGGTTTGTCCAGCAGGGTTCGTCAACACTGCGACGTTAAATACTGATCCATGATTTAAATCCGCCGTAAAACTAAAGGCACCGTCAGCCGAAACATCAACAATCTCACTACCATCAAGCTGTATTTGAACTATACCGTTCAAACCACTAACCATGCCCGCAACACTGTATTGCATGGTTGTACAGCTAACACCGATTGTGGTGACATTACCCATTACCGTGCCACTCTCATTACTGAGTGTACATACCTGTCCCGTTGGCTGTGTCGCTACTGACACAGCATAAGGCGTGTTGTAGTTCTGCTGGATTGTAAAACTAAACACGTCATTTGCAGACACGTCGAGTGGATCGGCATTATTGAGTAATTGCACTGTCCCCGTTAAACCACTGGCCGTGCCACTGATGCTATACGTGTTGTTGCTACAGCTAACCACCACAGTCGATACACTAGCAGTTGCAGTTCCACTACCATCGGTCACATTACAGGACTGCCCTAACGGAAGTGCTGTCACAACGACGTTGTAAGCTGCATTATGTGCAACAGATTTCGGGAATGTAAATCCACCATCGGCTGTTAAGGTCAGCACATCACTGCCGTTAGCAATATGTACGGTGCCATTCACACCGCTCAGCGTACCACCAATACTGTACTGATTACCCTGACAGCTAACAGCCACATCGCTGACATCTGCAGTCGCATTGCCACTGCCATACGCAACTGTACAAGTTTGCCCCGTCGGCTGGTTTGCCACTACAACGGTATAAGCATCTCCGTAGGTCCGTGTGCCTGTAAAATTGAATGGCCCGTTAGACGTGACGTTCCGAGTTTCTGCCAGTTCAACCAACTGCAAATCAACATTACCGCTCAGCCCAGTCACCGTACCCGCTATTGTAAATTGATTCGTGCTACAACTTACTGCCACATTGGTCACATCAGCCAACACGGTACCGCTACCATTAGCAACACTACAGGTCTGCCCTATCGGCTGAGTAAAGACTTCAACGGTATAGACCGTATTGTATGTTAACTGGCCATTAAAGGCGAAGTCAGTATCGAGCGCCGTTAGAGCAAGTGTTTCCCCATCGTTCAATCGCAACTGGAAGTCGCTACTGTTCCCTGACAGCACACCGCTAATGCTGTATTCATTCGTCACACAAGTAACTTCAACATTGGTGACATCATCACTGACCGTACCACTACCATTTACAACGCTACAGGTCTGCCCTGCAGGCTGTGTTGATACGGTGACGTTATAGGCACCGCCATAACCCAGGGCACTGGTGAAAGTATATCCGCCATCGGCAGACTCACTGATTGTTTCTGCGCCGTTAAGCAGTTGCAATGTACCGCTTAGCCCACTCACTGCACCCCCAACTGTATAGGTGTTATTGGTACAGTTAATGGCAACATCACTGACATTCGCAGTGGCCGTGCCAGAACCATTTGTAACACTGCAGGTTTGACTTATCGGCGAACCAGCTACTGTAACGTCATAAGCGTTGTTGTATGGAACCGTTTCCGCAAAAGTAAAGGCTCCCGCGCCAGAAACGGTAATAGTTTCGCTGTTCAGTTGCAGCTGCACATCACCATTGATACCAGTAACAGTACCGCCCACGGTAAATTCATCTACCACACAGCTTACCTGCACGGTTGTGACATTCGCGGTTGCAGTACCTGCACCATTGCTTACAGTACAGGTCTGATCTATTGGTTTGGATGCAACTACTGCGTTGTACGAAGCCCCATGGTTCACCGTTGTTGTAAATTCAAAAGGACCATTGGTAACATTCAAGGTTTCGATACCATTCAACTGCAAATCAACTGCACCTGTCAGGCCACTAACAGACCCGCCAATCGTATAAGCAGTAGTCGTACAACTGACATCAACTGTCGTGATATCAGCAACAGCATTGCCCGTACCGTTAGTGACATTACAGACTTGTCCATCCGGGCTGTTCACAACGGCAACGCTGTAAGCAGCGTTATAAACCAGACCTTCATTAAAGGCATAGGCACCATTGGCCGACACTTCCAGCACTTCACTGCTGTTCAGCTGTAACTGTACGGTTCCGTTCAAACCGCTGACGGAACCACCAATACTGTGACCGTTGTCAGCACAGTCTACCGACACAGTCGTCACGTTAGATGCAATCGTGCCACTACCGTTTGTCACTGTGCATATCTGCCCCAGCGGCTGTGAGGTCACGATAACCGAATAGGCATCGTTATACGCCAACAACGATGAGGGGACTGCCGAATCGTCCGTAAATTCAAATGCACCAGGCGAACTAACAACAAAGAACTCACCACTATTAAGCTGCAGCTCTACACCCGCACCACCCACACCATTCACACCAGTAACAGCGCCACCGACGGTGTACGTATTATCGCTACAACTTAATTCAATACTTGTGACATCTGCCGTTGCCGTACCACTTGAATTGCTAAGCAGACAAGTTACTCCAGCAGGCGGTGTCGTAATCGTCACGGTATAGGAACTACTAATCGCAACCTTACCAACAAATACAAAATCTCCATCAGCAACAACATCCAGTAATTCGCCTCCGTTCAGTTGAAGCTGAACAGTGCTTGTCATACCTGTTGCCGTACCGCCGATAGAGAAATCGCTAACGGCACAATCAACCAATACATTACTGACAGCCACATCCGCTACCGTACCCGTGCCATTGGTCACCACGCAGGTTTGTCCTGCTGGCTGACTGGCCACGGTAACATCATAACTTGCCGCATCGGCAACCAAGCCGGTAAACGTGAAGGCTTCATTGGCACTGATCGTCAGCGTTTCATCAGCATTTACTTGCAGATCCACACTACCGGTTAAGTTAGTGACGTTACCCCCAATGCTATAGGCATTGACACAAGTAACATCCGCATTAATGACATTGTCTAATATGATTCCCGTTGGATTACTAAGACTACAAATCTGTCCTGCTGGCTGCGTCGAAATGGCAACGGTGTAAGGCGATTGATGCGCAAGTGATTGTATGAGCGTATAGGGGCTTGTTGATGACACTAGCTGCTCAGCGCCACCATTCAGTGTTAAGCCTACGCTGCCGGTTAAATCGGTGACATTACCGCCAACGGTAAATACATCGGTATCCGCCGCACACGTGACAACCAGGCTTAAGTTACTGGCTGGCATCGTGCCACCGGCACTATCCAGGGAACAGACAGTATTTGCAGGAGGTGTTAGTGCAATATTATAGCTGTCGTTATATTTCAGTGGCGTTCCAGTAAAGCTAAAACCGGTACCGCCAGAGGAATCAACCGATGCAAGCTCAGCACCGCTGTTCAGGTTCAATTGCAATATGCCGTCCAAGTTGGCTACGTTGCCTGAAATAGTATACGTGTTCTCAACACAGTCTATTAGCACATCAGTGACATTTTCGACTGAAACAGTGCCCGTATTATTTGAAACTGTACAGGTTAAACCCGCTGGTTGGGCACCCACAGTCACACTGTAGGATGCCTGATCAGCAAGCAATTGATCAACAAAGGCAAAGCTAGTGGCATTCGCTTCAACCACCAAGCCTGCACCAAGATTTAGGTTGAGCTGCAATCCATCATAAAGAAGCCCCGGATTTATGGTGCCGGACACCAAATAGCTGTCTGCGGCGCAATTAACCAGAATATTACTGACATCATCGGCTGGTACAGTGCCACTATCGTTAGTAACCGTACAAACTTGTGCCGTGGGTTGAACCAAGACAGTGACATCATAGGCCGTGTCATAGGTTGCCGTTGATAAGAACGTAAAGTTGCCTTCTGCAGGCACGGGTAATGTTTCTGAACCACTTGAGCTGTTTAGCTGCAACTGCATTGAAGTTGTCAAGCCTGTGGCGGAACCACCAATATTGTATTCATTATCCGTACAGCCGACTGCCACATCCGTTATATTGGCCAGCACATTGGTGCCTGAGCCATTTGTAACGGTACAGGTTTGACCCACCGATTGCGTTTCAATGGTGACATTGTAACTACCACCACTGGCCACCCATTCATTAAAGGTAAAGGGACCGTCAGCAGAAACAGTCAGCACCTCTGCACCACTTAATTGCAAATAGAGCGTATTCTGCAAACCAGAAATATCACCACCAATACTAAAATTGGTCTGACAGTTAACTGTGACGTTATTGACATCAGCTACTGCCGCACCCGATGCGTTAGTCAAACTACAGGTCTGGCTGCCAGGTTGATTTGCAATGGAAACGTTATAACTCGTACCGTCTGCGACCTGACCAACAAAGGCAAAAGAACCGTCCGATGTGACTGGAAGTATCTCACCACCATTTAACTGTAGATCCAGTGAACCCGACAGCCCGCCAACATTACCTCCGATGACCCAACCGGCCGCAGCACATGACACCGCGACATCACTGACATTGGAGGTGATCGAACCACTGCCATTGGCAACACTACATGTTTGCCCTACCGGATTACTGGATACGGAAACATCGTAGGCTGCGTTATACGCCAACAGGTTGTCAAAGCTGAAGTAACCGTCAGTATCAATCGTTTTAACATCGACACCATTAAGTAACAAATCGAAATGACCAGACGCACCACTGACATTACCCCCCACACTGTATTGATTGGTGCTACAGTTCACGACAACATTGCCGACATCCGCTAAAACCGTACCACTACCACTGCTGACACTACAGTTCTGGCCACTCGGCTGTGTGCTGACCAATACTGAAAACAAATCGTTATATTGCAACGTCCCTGCAAAAGCAAACGGCGTAGCAGCGCCACTGTTAACAACATTGATTGTCTCTACACCGTTTAATGTGAGACCCACATTACTGTTAAGATCATTGACGTTTCCACCGATCGTGTATGTGCCATAACTACAACTGACACTGACATTGCTGACATTAGCAGTAGCCGTTCCTGTTCCGTTGCTAACAGAACAAACCTGACCATCCGGTTGCGTCACAACCATTACATCATAAGCCGCGTTGTAATCAACGCGACTACCAAAGGTAAAGCCTCCATCGGAGGTCAATGTTAATAAATCCACTCCATTTTTTTGAATCTGCACAGTACCATCAACACCACTTAAGGTACCGCCAATAGTAAAATCGTCTGTCACACAATTGATGATTACACTGCTGACATCACCCTGAACCGTACCGCTGGCATTTGTACCACTACAGGTTTGCCCTGCTGGTTGCGAACTCACCACAACACTGTAGGCCTGGCCATACTTCAAGGTGCTACCAAAGTTAAAGACACCATTGGCAACAATATTATCCAATCTGTCATAATTACCATTCAGTGCAAGCCCAAGAGTACCGGCCAAACCACTGACAGTACCGCTTATCGTGTGTTCATCAGTGGAGCAGGATACCGACACATTCAACACGTCGGCGGTTGTCGTACCGCTGGCCGAAGAAACGGTACAGTTCTGATTAGTAGGCTGTGTAATCACCGCCACGTTGTAGGCTGCGTTATGAGTCAAACCGCTGAGGAAGGTAAACACACCGTCCGCACTTACGGGAAGAATTTCATCTGAATTGAGTTGCAACTGCAAGGAACTGCCAGCGTCCAGTCCACTCAGACTACCGCCAACACTGTAAGTGTTATTAACACAGTCAACGACAACATTCGCCACGTTAGCTGTCGCATTACCCGTGCCATTTGTCACGCTACAGGTTTGTCCTGTGGGCTGACTGCTTACGGTCACGCTATAAGCCGCATTGTGAGCCACCGTATCGCCGAAACTAAAAGCCCCAAGGGAACTGATAGTTTGCGTGTCTTTTCCGTTCAACTGTAACTGTACGATTCCATCTAACCCGTTAACTGCACCGCCCACGGTGTAAGCAATGTTGCTACAACTCAAGACAACCGTCGTAACATCAGCCGTTGCCGAACCGCTCTCTCCGCTTAAGCTACAGCTCTGTCCTGCTGGAACACTCGCGCTATTGACTGTGACGTTGTAGGTCTCGCCATAAGCTAAAGTCGTGGTGGGAAAAGTAAAGGCGCCATCGGCCAATACATCCAAATTCTCCGATACATTCAGTTGTAACTGCACAGTGCCAACAAGCCCATTGGCAAGGCCACCCACACTGTACTGAGTAGTCGCACACGTTACTGCTACTGTGGACACATTTGCTGTTGCCACGCCAGTACCACTGCTAATACCGCAAATCTGCCCAGCCGGTTGTGTTGCGACTAACACATCATAACTATTGTTTTCAGCCACCAGACTGCTGAAAGTAAAACCGCCACTAGCTGTGACTTGAAGCACTTCAATTCCATTGAGCTGCAAATCAACGGTACCACTCAGATCAGTAACCGTACCGCCAATACTAAAGGCATTGGCGCAAACCACACTGACACTATTCACATCAGTCGTGGCAATACCACTACCATCGTTAACCGTACAGATCTGGCTCGCGGGTTGATTGGCAACGCTCACGTTATAGCTCGCCCCACTTGCCAATGATGTCGTAAAGGCAAAGGCACCGTCTGCACCAACATTGAGTGGATCACCACCATTAAGCAGCAGATCAATCGACCCGACCAAACCGCTGATAGAACCAGATACTGTCACTGGATTTGAACTACAAGCGACGTTCAGAGTCAGGTTACTGGCAGGCATTGGTCCACCCGCGCTATCGATAGTACAAACCTGACCATTGGGTGGTGTTAACGTGACGCTGTAGATACTGTTGTAGGCCAGCGTTGACGAAAACGCAAACGTTGTACCGGATGCCGAATCAACCGAGGTCAGCTCAAGCCCGCCATTAAGATTCAGCTGCAAAACGCCGTCAAGCCCAGTGACATTGCCGTCAATAAAGTAGCCGTTATCCGAACAGCTTAGCGCCACATCTGTTACGTTAGTCGCAGAGACCGTACCACTACCATTAGTCACACTACAGGTTTGACCTGTGGGCTCGGTAGCCACAGTGACATCATAACCTAAACCATCCTGAACAGACTGATCAGCAAATACGAAGTCGGTTGCACCACCGGACACATCCAAAGCTGCCCCTAGATTCAGTTGCAACTGCAGCCCATTGTACTTCAGCCCGGTGATAGTACCGGAAATCAAATAACTTTCGGTTGAGCAATTAACAAGTACATCTGTGACATTGTTTCCTGGCATCGTGCCACTGCCATTTGTCACCGTACACTCTCGACCCGGAGAGTGTGTGAGCACTGTCACATCATAGCTTGTGTCATACGTCACCGGGGTTGGGAATTCAAATGAACCATCTCCAGCAACATCAAGCGTATCACCGCCGTTTATCTGCAACCGCATCAGCCCATTAAGACCACTTGCCGTACCACCAACAGTATAAGCATTATCGTTACAATCAACTGATATGCCTGTCACGTCACCGGCAACCACGCCTGAGCCACCCGTTACATCACAGGTCTGACCAGTCGGTTGCGCCTGCACCGTTACATCGTAATTTGCTTCATTAAGCAACTGCGTGGTAAAAGTAAATCCACCATCAACAGCTACGGAAACAATTTCGTCGCTATTTAACTGCAGATAAACCGCGTTCTTCAGCCCCAACACGGTTCCGCTGATGCTGTTTTGGTCGCCACATGTCACTGTGATATTGCCGACCGTAGCCGTCGCAGTGCCAGCACCGTTTGTCACACTACAAGCTTGGTTTGTCGGCGGATTAAGCACAGTAACACTGTAACTTGAACCATGCGCTACACCACCACTAAAGCTAAAGGACCCATCACCCGGCAAGTTACGAATTTCACCGCCATTGAGTTGAAGATCCAGGGAACCAGTCGCACCCGTTACCGAACCACCGATGGAATAGCTGCCAACGGAACAGCTAACAAGGACATTATTAACATTGCCATTGAGAGTACCTGAACCTGCACTGACACTACAGCTCTGACCCGTTGGTTGAGACTGCACAGCAACGTTATAAGAGGCACCAGAGGGTAACGCTGCACCAAAGGTAAAGTAATCGTTGGTCGACATTGCAACAGGGCCAGTGCCATTATTGACCAGAGTAACCGTACCCGAAGTCAAGCCTGCCACCCTACCGCCTACGGTGTAAGTGACAGTCGAACAGCTCACAGCAACATCGCTTACACTAGACGTTATCGTGCCACTGCCATTGGTTACTGAGCAAGTCAGGCCAGACGGCTGTGTTTGTACCGTCACATTGTATGCTGAGCTGTAAGCCAGCTGGCTTGGGAAAGTAAATACAGAGGTCGGCGAATCAACGCTCACTGTCTGAGCTGCATTCTGTAAGACCAGTGTACCGGCTGTTAAACCGCTGACCGATCCACCCAGGCTGTGCGTAGAGCCAATACAACTCACATCCACATTGTTGACATCACTTGTTATTGAAGCGCCGCTGGCATTGCTAACGCTACAGACTTGCCCAACAGGTTGTTGGGTCACCGATACGGTATACGCAGAACCATAGTTTAGACGCGCGGGGAAGGTATAGACGCCGTTAGCACCGATCACAGCGTCTTCAGAACCATTATTCAACGTCAGCGAGCCGGACAAGCCAGTCACAGTGCCGCTCAGACTATGGGTATTTGCACTACAACTTACTGCCACATCGTTAACATCTGCGCTGACAACGGTGCCGCTTCCATTGCTGACATTACAGGTCTGACCAAGCGGCTGTGCACTAACGGCCACACTGTAGGCACTGCTAGGAGCCAACATGGTCGCAAACGTAAAACCGCCGTTTGCACTGACCGGCAACACTTCATTACTATTAAGCTGCAATTGCACTGTGCCAGTCAATCCAGCAACAGAACCACCGACAGTATAATTATTTGCACACGTGGCCTGTACATTGGACACATCCGCATCTGCGACACCGCTGGCGTTATTCAAATAGCAGGTTTGATTGACAGGACTGTTGAGTATGCTGACGGTATAACTAGTCCCA
Source organism: Gammaproteobacteria bacterium (assembly GCA_003353945.1). Lineage (GTDB taxonomy): Bacteria > Pseudomonadota > Gammaproteobacteria > Pseudomonadales > PIVM01 > PIVM01. The sequence continues at coordinate 14,910 of PIVM01000076.1, read as the reverse complement.
GAGTTCAACCCCGTTAGAAAGGTAAAAGGACCATCTGCAACAATATTCAGGGTATCAGCGCCATTCAGTTGTAAATCCAACTGCCCTACTAAACCGCTGACGCTGCCACCAACAAAACGCAAATCGACACAATCAACGCCAATAGTGGTGACATCGGCTGTCGCAGTGCCACTACCATTTGAAACCGTACACACCTGATTTGTCGGCTGAGTCAATACAATCACATCATAAGCGGTGCCGTCCTGCAGGAAGGTAGTAAAAGCAAAAGGCCCATTAGTGTCGACAACCATGTTTTCCAAACCGCTATTGAGTTGCAACTCAACTTGTCCGGTTAGATTCGAGACGTTTCCACCAATAGCAAATAAGCTAACACAATCTACCTGCACATCAGTAACGTCGGCCGTTGCTGTACCAGAACCGCTTGTTACGCTGCAGGTTTGACCATGCGGTTGTGATGAAACGGTCACATCGTAGCTTGAACCATCCAGTAGTTTATTTGGAAAGACAAAAGACCCGTCAGCCGTCAATGCAATTTCCTTATCGGCATTGAGCTGCAATTTAACCGTATCAGTCAACCCTGCTACATTACCGCCTATACTGTATAAATTTACACATAGCGTATCAAGATCATAGACATCGCCGGTCGCTATTCCAGTCTCATTACTCACAGTACAGAGTTGATCGACAGGATGGCTCGCCACGGTCACCGCATAACGTTGAGAATATCCTAAAGGAGTGATAAAAGTATGTTGGCCATCTGACATCACTGGCATAACTTCAGGCACACCTACTGGCGCACTGCTGTAATCACTGACATCAAGCTGTAGATCCAACTGGCCTAACACATTGTTAGCAGAAGTCGTCAGAGTGAACTGAGCTGGCGGCGCAATAACATCGCAACCAATCACACAGACCGCATAATACAATCCATCTTCAACTTTATAATCCGGGTTGCCAGGCTGCCCATAAGTGCGGTAACTGTGCAGTACCAGCAAGTTACCACCATCTTGCACAAAACCATCAAACTGAACTTCTTCTCCAGATAGTGACACGGTATTAAACGTAACTTCACCGTTGGCAAGATTGAAATTCTCCACCCAATTACCAAAAGTCATGTCTGAGCCATGCTCCACATTAGCAGGACCACTGTCATCCAGTAGTCCTGCATATTCAGCGCTAACCCATTTGTTGAGCGTCGTGACAGTAGGAATTTGTGTACCCAAGGTATTCATTGTCAGCAAGCCATTAACCTGCCACTGCATGGTTTTTGCATCACTATAGGATTGATTAGTACCAACTAACACATACTCCCTTTCCCTAATCGTACCCCAGTCATCGGTCAAATTCAGATCCATATCCAACTTGACAAATGTGACGAAACCCTGTGAACCTCCAGCAGGATTATCAAGTAAAGACTGAATCAATTTGCCATTTTCACTGGACACGTTTGTGGATGTATTGCTCAACCAGCCTCCATCAAGTTGGCCATCCAGAGCGGGAGCAGCACTGAAGCTGGGTTGCGTAATAGGATTGGAACCGTATACAGAACTCACATTACCAGCCGTATCAACCGATAATAAATCCATATTCTTTTGAATTATATCCTGAGCAACTGGCACTACCGTTGTCATAACACCACTGGCTGCATTAAAGCGCTGAAGACCACGCTTTGAACCAATCATTGGTATCGCTAAATCACGCCAATTAATTAACGCGCCATAATCACCGCTTATCGCGCTGATATCAAAGTCGTAGGATTTTTTAATCGCGAGCGCAAACTGGCTCTCACCTGAGGGGAGGGTTGTTTGATCCGACTGCATACTATCAAGCAGACCCATGCCACTTATCAGGCCACCGGTGCCCTCCTCACTTCCGTAAGCGACAAATTTGTAACCATTATGCGATTGCAGTGCAGTGCCTGTAATTGGTGTCAGCGTCTCTATGGGGATGTCTAACTTAATTTCACTATCACTTCGTACACTGATGGCTGACAAACCAAATTCTGCCCGATTAGCTGAACCACTGGTGGATACCCAGGCGATTGTATCCCGGTTATCGCTCACGCCATTACTCACAGCCGCTCCACCTATGTTAGCCGTTAGCGTCAATAGGGAGAGATCCACTGGCTCCTGCGTATCGGCAGGCAGCGGAATAGAAATACTCCAGTCACTGAATGTGGTGTAAGCTTGCTGTTCCATTGATGATGGCGCAACTGGCTGCACGGACAAAGCATCCGTATAACCCAGGTAAAAATAATCACCTGCATATCCACTAGCATCCATGACAGAGCCTTTGGTCGCCCGTCTGAGCATGCTGTAGATGTAGGATAAACTGCCGTCTTTAAGCTCAGTAACAACCTCATCCAGCTTGTATGGCTGACCGTTTTGCATAATGTCGTCAGCCAGACTACCAATACCGAGCACCACATCCTCAAGCTCTTTTGCTGTAAAGCCATCGAAACCATTTTCCTCGGTGTACCCAAATATCACCTGTGTGGCAGCACTGGATGCCATATCAGCCGTGACTTCTTCGCCGACCGCAGGCACATAGAGTGTGCCATCTGGAAGCTGATATCCATTTACTATATCAATATTGCCACCGGTCGGATCGGCAATGATCAAGCCATCTACACGCGGCTCACCTGGCATAATGATCGTGTACTGGCCATTGCCCAGATCGTCAACAACCAAGCCGTCTTCTTCTTTCAATACCTCGGTTATAAAGCCATCCGGCCCCATATACACAACAGATATCGCAGCCCCGGGTATAGGAGCTGCATTAACTCGGTTAAATAGCAGGGATTCGGCAATTTCAAGCCATGATGGCACATGACCATATTGCGCCACGCCATTGGAGCCAGGCATCAAACGATTAAGGTCATCCGGTGCGTCAACCGTCAATAAGATTTCATGGGGTAAACCCGTGGTAGGAGGGGCTTCGTATTCGGAACCGCTATTACTATCTCCTTGACCACCACTTGATTTTCCACCACCACTGCTACAGGCCATCAGGCCAAAAAGCAGACATAATGACGCCAGGACAGGTGACACTCTCATCCAGGTAACTCCTTGAATTTTCCCATTTTTTTTATTTATCCAGCATCGTCCATTTTAACTTTTTTTATTATGACGCCGGCACAACCAATACTTCTGTACTACATTTACTGCGTTCATTTCATATAAATTTCGCGCAGCTTTCTTCTGTTTATTATTTACACGTATATTTTATTGATCATAACACCGTGATACTTTATATCAATACAGTATTTACATACCTACGATCGTATAGTAGATGTTTTTGACTTATCTCTTTGTTTTTTATAATTATTTATCAAATCGAAGGCCAATAATTCTGCCCGATTTTCACTCGATCTATAACAGACAAAATAAGGTGCTAGATTCCGCACTCAGAATGGATGATGCCGCTCTCCTTTGTCAACACCAGCACAGGTATTACCTTATAAAAACGATGTGAACAAACTGCCTATTCCTCATATTCCACAGCCTGCCGCTGCGGTATTTTACTGCGCAGAAAAACACCCTTCCTATCAGCTGAACCTGCCGCGAGGCGATTTGTAACAATCCCCCTGCCACACACCTCTTTCACGCATCGTGTTTTCTATAAAATCGACCGGCTGCATTTTTTGTGCAGTCCACTTTGGTGCAATCAACTCATCCCAACGATTGGCCACGGCAGCCAAACGTTGAACAGCAATAGTTGGAGAAAGGTGGCGCAAAAACAGGATGACTTTTTCGGCATAGGTTTCCAGGTCATCCATTTCAACCCGCTTTTTTTCATACAATTCTGCCAATCCCGTGTTAGCCAGCACATGCAAATTATGCAGCTTCACATTGGATACAGGCAATTGATTGATCTGCTCTGCAGTTTTCAAAATGTGTTCTTTCGTTTCATCTGGCATGCCAAAAATCAAATGAACACCGATATCAACATCCGTTTTTCGATGTAGTTTTTCAATAGCCTGTATGTTTTGCGCCACCGTATGCCCTCGACGCAAAAAGGCTAATTGCTCATCAAAAAAACTTTGAATGCCGAGTTCGACCATCAAATAACTGCGTTCACTGATTTCCTGAAATAAGGGATATAAACGCTCTGGCAAACAATCCGGCCGTGTACCAACCACCAGTCCCTGCACATAGTCTTCACCCAGGGCAAGATCAAAACGTTGCTTGAGAATAGGCACTTTATCGAGGGTATTGGTATAAGACTGAAAGTAGACTAAAAAATTACGGGCTTTTAAGCGCCGCGTGACCAATGTTTTGTTGTGCCGTATCTGGTCCAGTAAATCACGGTCTTTTTCCAAATGGTAGGCTGCAGAGCCCCACTGATCACAGAAAATACAGGCTTCCTGTTGGGGACTGCTGCGATTGGGACAGTTGTCCGCAACACTGACTGAAATCTTTGCGATACGCTCGCCAAAACGCTGACGGAAATATTGGCTGATCGGATAATATCGACGACCACCCCATTCTGACTGCAGGTCCATGATAGACGGTTCAGCAACCCCGCATGCCTGGCAGGGTTCAGACAGCACGGGTTCATCGTTCTCTTCGCTTACCGGTATCAGTAATGGGGGTTTCTTGCTGGACAATGCTTAGATTTTACCTTGCTGCTTAAACTGGATACGGCCTTTTGAATCAGCCTTACCCAATTGTTGGATCATACTTTTCAGGGTCGAATCAAGACTGGATGCCAGTTCCAAAACCACATCAACCTCATAGTCCTTCGATTCCGGTGTGTAGGCAGCAGTGCCTTTAATTCCCAAAGCCGCACCACCAAGATCAAACACATTTGCCTGATATCGACCATCCTCACCCGCCGACACTTCGGCCACATAGGAGCCCAAAACGACCGGGACACCCGTCATATTCACTTCTGCATCCTGCCAGGTTAGCGTACCGTCCAGTGCATCAACTGCTTGCTCGTTAACTTCCAGTTCATTTATCCGCGCTGACAACATACCTCCCAACTCAACCGGCACCGGTGCCCACTGACGCAGCATATCGGCAGGCAAGGCAATATCACTGTTTTCAAGCGTAAGACTGCCACCCAATCCCAGCACAGCATTCACATCAATGGACTGCTTTTCTCGATGAGCCGATAACTGTAGCGATGCGCTACCCCAAAGCAAAGGCAAGGCTGATAACACCCATTGGGTTTCTCCCAAATCGGTTGTATTACCATCCAATACAACCGACACATTCGTCGCCTTGCCATTCCACAATGTTCCCTGTACGCCTTGCACTTTCAAATTAGGCACGTTGTTCGCCACATGGCCCAGCACAAACTGTGCGGGTGTTGTCATGGCCAAACGTACAATAAAAAAAGCGACACCAAACAACACCAAAGCAAGAATCGTTTGTCTATTCATTACAATCCCTTTTTGAAACGCACGCGCACGTTGACCGTACCGGTTTCATTTGCTGCATTAATAGTAATATTCATCACTGAGGCGCCATGCGTATTTTCCATACGATCAAGCCATGCCACGAGCCGGTTAAAGCTGATCTTATCCAACCATACCTGCGCTTCATTATTACCACTGGGCTGAAATCGACTGACGCGCAAACCTTCTCTCGCGGCGGATTGATCCACCATTTTTGACAAACCAAGTTGAGCAGAGGCCGCATTTCCGCGCCCTCCTCCTCGCAGTTTTTTCACTTGCGCAGCTCCCTGGTGCATCCATTGCAGTGTTTCACTGGCTGCTTGATTTCGCGTAGTCAAGCTCGTGACATCATTGTTTAGCGGCCCAAGCACCACACCAAAGAGGATATAGATCACGACAAAAGCGGCACCAGCCAGCAATATCCACTGCTCACGTCTTTCCAGATTATTAAACCATTCGTTCATTTAATTACCCCTTTATCCGCAGACGTGCTCGCAGCTTTTCACCCTGGGCGTTGCTATTTAATAATTCTGCTTCCATACCCAATTGTTCTACACCGGTTCTGATTTTTTCAACTTCCTGAAAACTTTGCACCAGCAGATCAACACGGATATCACCATTTTTTTCATCGTAGGTGATTGAATTAAGTTCCAGGCCCTCGGCGCCAGCCATTACCCCTCCGACTTTTACCAGTTGATACACAAAGCCTTCACCTCCGCCACCCCCTTGTAGTCGTTTCAGCTCATTTTCCATTTGTCGACGCGGATCAACAATCTGACCTTTGGGAAATATGGAGCGGTGTACCGTTTCTATATCCTGACGTAACGATAGGTTCAGCCCATCGAGCGTTTGATACTGAGAGACGCTCACTCCAACATGCACCACCAACGCAATACCGAGCACAATAACAACAGCCTGCCACTGCCGCCAAATAGCGCTCCATTTTGCCGTATGAGCAAAGCGGCCCTGCAACAAATTCCAAACTGATGCGCCGCTTAGCCCTTCAAAAGCCAACATGGAAAACGGTTTTACAGATAACGCCACTAAGTGCTTTAGTGGATCAGGGAGTTCTGCAAGGGCACGATCAGCGTCAAGCTGATTGATCGCGAGCACGCTGATAGACGTCGGTAATGCAGCAAATTGCTCGGTGGCAATATGCATGGCCAGATCAATCGTACTTTCATCGATAGCATGTAATTTGCCTTCGGCATCGCGAAAAAGATACTGGTGGTCATAGTAGAACAGCGACCAACTCTGACTGGGCGTTAAGACCAACTGCTCCGGCAGGCACTGGCTTAGACCAAGACCGGCTTGCTCGAACAGATTCAGCCACTCTGCCATTTTGTCTTGTTCAACAGCGGCCACCTGCACCGTATTACTTGCCGGTTTATCCGTAATAATATGCAATTCATCCACATCACCGATAACACTTTCTTCCAGCAGATACGGCACGGTTTTGAGCACATGCTTGCGTTCGCGCTCGCTAAAACCAATCTCCCTGACCAGAATATCCGCCGCTGGCGCCAAAAATACCAATTGACAGGATTCATCGCCCAGCCATTGTTTCAAGTCGGCAAGACTGCCCGTTTCCGGCTCAATGCCTGCGGATTCGGATAATACAGACCAGAGGTATTGACCGGTTTCATCTGCGGATTTTATAACTATTTTTTTTGCCACGTTGTTTTATCCTGATTAGGCCGTATCGCCTGTTATGTCGTTCGTTTCAGCATATTTCCAGTGCATCTTCCGCTTTGTTCCACGGCTGTTTTCCATCAAGTTGGTGGCTCACTGACACAAGAGTTTATCACCGACGAGCCGCTGGCGCTGCGTTTGATTACTTTTGCCTCGCCTGTGGTAGGATTTCGATAAATCGTGCTGTAGCTGCGAATAGTCAAGTCGCCCAGCGTGGCGGCAGCATGCAACACAAAATAAGCACTTGTTACTACAAGGTCTTCAGTGTCGAGGGTTGGTTCAAACCCGGGTTGATCTGCCAGCATTGAAACTTCCGAAAACCCCTCAGCCATCAACAGCTGCATAACAGCCGATAGATCTTCCGGTTTAACTGGTATGGCGCCTGCCATTGAACCCGAACCACGCCTTTCCGGCACATTGAGACTGAGCAATACATTTTCCGTTGCCGTATTGATATTAATTGCTCCTCCGCCTAGAGGCCAAACAGTTACATGAGGTAGAAGTTTTTCGTACAGCTGTGGAGTCATATGGGCGATCTGCAGCAATTCACTGGCATCCTGCATCCGGGTATCAGCAGCACGGTAGGGTCTGCGATCATCCAGACTTTCGTAATAACTGTCTTCTGCGCTACTAAAGGTTAGTGCGTTTTGATCGGGATCCAACCAATCCAGTACGGCCTCTGTAATAGATTGCGCTTCATCCTGAGTAACAGTAAATTCATCATCATTAAAACTTTGCAGCAATGCTAAAAATCGAGCTTGCTGAACAGTTCTCGGCAGTGAATCCATACGTCTTTCAGTCGGATCTGGCATCAAACTATTAATATTAAATTTCCCCTGCAGATCTTGCAATTGACCGCCGTAAGCACCATCTTCCAGCATAAAAGGGTCCGTCTCTTCTGCCCAAATGTCATCACAACCATCATTATTATTAGGATCACTTAGATGATCCACGCGTAAAAACTTTATGGCAAATGCTTCAGCCCCTCGCAAATAGGACCAAGCCTGCTCACCGACCAACTGATTGGACGCCCGTTTAACAGTCACAATATAATCACTGGCCATACTGGTCGCAATCGCCGTCACCAGCGCCACCACTAACAGAGCAACAATTAACGCTGCACCGCTCTGATATCGTCCTGAAGCTGACTTAGGTTTCATTTGCAGGCAACTCAAATACACGCCGTATTTCCCCCCAGCCTTCTACATCCATTGTTATTTCCACCGCTCGAGGCAGAATCTTATCAGTCGGTGGGGCACTGGAAGCACCCGCTGCCGGATTGAAATGGGGCCAGCTTTCACGCCATTTACCCCCCAAAGGGGTCATAATCCCACCACTAGTAGCTTCATCCAGATACCGCAGCTTGATATCCTTAATGCCTTCAACAATCGCCACGCGCACCGATTCACTTTCCGAGGTGCGATCCATCACATACCAGGATTCACGGATCAGTTTTTCCTCTTCCCAAGCATAGCGCACTCGTTGCATACTGCTGCGTCGAAAGGTATCCGCATGCGGATTAAGCCAACCGGCACGGGAGAATTGCAACAGATAATTTTCTGCCTCCGGCGCATCAAAAGCTAACTCACTTTCAGTACCGTATTCATCTCTCACCGTACGTGGAATGGCCTGGCGCAAATCCCGGCTGAGAATGGAAAATAGAATATTCACTTCATTTAAACGTTTGCCTTGATCTTCACTGGCTTCCATTGTAGCCAGGGCTGCATTCAAACCACCGTAGGCCATCACACCGATAATCGCCGTAATACCCAGTGCCACCAGCACTTCAAGCAGTGTGAAGCCTCGCGATTTTCCACTCATGTTAGATCGCATTACGAACCACGCTACTTAATCTCCTGCATCACCCCATAAAACGTAATCAGCGGCGAAACGCCGTCATCATCCTTATCACGCACTGTAATTTCCACGCCAGTCATATCCTCCATAAATTCTTGCGTAAAACGTTTTGTTTTCACCGTCCAATACCAATCCCGATTAGCCACTTCCTCTTTGCCACTTGATTTATTCTCGGGTAATTTGCCTGTCACGTTATTTGCTAAGCGCAGCTCAGCCATTTTATTCAGCGCCACCCACTGTGCGATGGTTTTATCACGAATATAGGCAGTGCCATCCAACTGCTGACCAATACTGACCATTAGGGCAGGCAGCGCAATGGCAATTATCGCCAGGGCAACCAATACCTCTATGAGGGTAAATCCCCTCTGTTTAGATATCTTCTTCATCATCACCAGGCTTGATCAAGCGAATACGCCCAATCATGTCTCCCTTGATCTGATAGGTGGGGCTACCTTCTTTGGATTCTGAAAGTTTAATGCGAAACGGCAGTAGCTCACCGCTGGACATAAAATAGATATCCGGCTGCAATTTCACCTGCGGCTCGTCCTCTTCTTCCTCTTCGTCTTCAATGATATTGATATCGGCAAACATGGATTGTTCTTCTTTTTTTGTGCCGATGATAATGGGGCGATCTTCTATCTCGATTTCCAGACGGATACCGGGAGGTAGTTTTTTTTCGGTCAAAATTTCATGGTTATCCACCGGCACCCAGCGATTGGTTTCATAATCCAGAACCAACCACTGATAGAGGTAATCCTGTTGATGAACATCTTCACTGTCGGGATCATGATCAAAAAGCAAGCCGTACTGGCTGTTGGTGATAATAGCTTCTTCCAGCGCCAGGCTGGTCACAGCATACAAGCGCTTGGCTGCCGATTTGATTTCGTAGGAACGCGCCCCACTGGATACCGATAGGGTGACAAAACTCATGACAATGCCAATCACAAACAGCACAGCCAGAAGTTCAATCAGGGTAAAACCTTTGGCAGACTGTTTAATAATCATTTGGCAAGGCTAATTATCCGGTACTGATCCAGAAACGAAGGCGTTTGCAGTCATTCTCACCCTTTCCTCGAAAACCTCGGTGCCGCTTGACGGTAGAGGGAAGAGTTAAGGGCGAGCCTCTGGATAGGCACTATCTAACCTTCCTCCTCATCCCAATTACCAATATCGGTGCCGGCTCCTTCCCCGCCCGAGACACCATCAGCACCCAGCGTATAAATGTCAAACTCACCGTGTTCACCAGGGTACATGTAAATATAATTACCGCCCCAAGGATCAGGGGGCACTTTGGGCAGGTAACCACCATCTTTGAAATTACGCGGTGCCGGATCAATGTCGGATTGAGTGACCAGCGCTTCAAGCCCCTGCTCCGTAGAGGGGTACACATAATTATCCAGCCTATACATTTTCATTGCTGTTTCGATGGTGTTGAAATCGCTCTTAGCCTGAGTCACCCGCGCCTTATCGACCTCGCCAATAATATTCGGCGCAACCAGTCCAATCAGAATACCCAAAATCACTAACACCACCAGAATTTCCAACAGGGTAAAACCACTCTGTTCGTCAATTCGCCTGTTATATTTTTCCATATTCCGTCCCGTATATTTCACGACACTCATGATGACACCTACTTTCATTAATTAATCAATGTATTCATATTAAACATGGGCAACAACACTGCTAATACAATCAGCAACACCACACCTGCCATTGCGACAATCAGCATGGGCTCCAATATCCCCATGAGCGTCGCCAACGTCATTTCCAGCTCTCGCTCCTGATTTTTTGCCGCCCGCTCCAGCATATTTTCCAACTCACCACTGGTTTCACCACTGGCTACCATATGGACCATCATTGGGGGAAACTGTTCGCTCTGCGCCATCGCTTTATGTAAACTGCTGCCTTCCTGCACTTTGGCCGCCACATCAATACTGGCAGCACGCAACACCAAATTGGATAGGACTTCTCCGGCAATTTTCAACGCTTCTAGCAGTGGAACACCACTGGCCATCAATATACTGAGGGTACTGGCAAAACGCGCCGTATCCAGGCTGCGCAACAGATTACTAATGAAGGGCATATTCAATAATAATCCGTGGTATCGCCGTCGTCTGTTTTCGTTACGCAATGCATAGCGTATCGTCCAGACCAAACCGACAACCAGCACCAACACATAAATACCATAACCGGTCACGAAATCACTTGTTGATATTAAAATCTGGGTTAACATCGGCAATTCGGCGCCTGAAGTTTCAAAAATTCCCACCAATTTTGGTACCACAAGCGCCATCAAAGCGGAAATAACCGCAACGGCCACACCCACCAAAATGACGGGGTAGATCATCGCCATTTTCAGTTTCTGTTGGGTGTACTGACTGTTTTCGGTGTAGTCTGCCAAACGGTCCAACACTAAGCCAAGAAATCCGGCAGCTTCACCCGCTTTCACCATTGAGCGATACAAATCGTTAAACACTCGTGGTGATTCACCTAATGCATAAGCCAGCGTGTGGCCTTCAACCACTCGTGAACGCACCTCCAAAATCAGGCTTTTGATCTGCTGTTTTTTTGTTTGCTGGGCAGTGGCCGCCAATGCCTCATCAAGCGGCAAATTCGATTGAATCAAGGTCGCCAACTGGCGGGTAATCAAAGCCAAATCGGTCGTTGAAATTCGTGTTCTGCTAAAAGTGGAACGAGATTGACGCTGATTTTTTTGTGCAACTGCCTGCACTTCAATCGGTTTAAGATTTTTTTCGCGCAGCTGACTGCGTATATGGCGAGGTGAATCACCCTCGATGACACCTTTGACTGTTCGACCCTGATCATTCAGAGCCTGATAACTAAAGGCGCCCATTAGCCTGCTGTCACCCGTAATACTTCTTCTAGAGACGTTTGTCCAGCCAGCACCCGACGCTTCCCATCATCCTGAATACTGGGCCATTGGCTACGTGCGTGAGCAATCATTTCCTGTTCCCCGGCATTATCATGTATCAGGCTGCGCAACTCGTCATCCACTTCCACAACTTCATAGATGCCAACACGACCGCGGTAGCCCAGGTAATTACATTTTTTGCAGCCCTTTGGATGATGGAGTGTCACGTCGTCCGTTTCAGGAAACCCCAGCACACGCAATTCACTCTCGGGAGCGGGGTACGCTTCTTTACACTCGGGGCATAACAGGCGCACCAACCGCTGCGCCATCACAGCGAGCAGACTGGAGGAAATCAGAAACGGCTCAATCCCCATATCCTGCAATCGCGTTACCGCACCAATGGCAGTATTAGTATGCAGTGTCGATAACACTAGATGCCCGGTTAAGCTGGCTTGCACGGCAATTTCTGCCGTTTCGACATCTCGAACCTCACCGACCATGACGACATCGGGGTCCTGTCGCAGTATGGCTCGCAATCCCATGGCAAAGGTCATATTCACTTTCGTATTGACCTGCGTTTGCCCCACGCCTGGCAACATGTATTCAATCGGGTCTTCAATCGTCAGAATATTACGGCTGGTCTGGTTAATATGAGTCAAACCAGCGTACAAGGTGGTTGTTTTTCCTGAACCGGTGGGGCCTGTTACCAGAATAATGCCATGGGGACTATGCAACATACGGTCAAAACTATCGCTAGCCCGCTTGGCCATGCTCAGCTGCGCTAGCTGTAATTGCCCCGCCTGTTTATCCAGCAGTCGTAATACGATGCGTTCGCCATGAGCCGACGGAATAGTCGACATCCGAATATCAATCGCATGCCCCGCAATGCGCACTGAGATACGGCCATCCTGTGGTATGCGTTTTTCAGCAATATCCAGCTTTGCCATGATTTTCAAGCGTGAAATCAACAGAGGCGCCAGCATGCGTTTCGGACGCAGAACTTCAGTTAATACGCCATCGATACGATAACGTACAACCAGATTATTTTCGAAGGTTTCAACATGAATATCCGAGGCTTGCTCCCTGACCGCCTGGGACAATATCGCATTGATTAGACGAATCACGGGTGCATCGTCTTCAGCATCCATCAAATCCCCCATCTCGGGGATTTCTTCGGCAAGGCGGGAAAGATCAATATCAGCGCCCAGATCTTCAGCAACTTGCGAAGCTTCGTTGTCAGATTTCTGATAGGCCAGGGTCAAATGACGCTGAAAATCATCTTCATTCAGTTCTTCGGTTTGGAAGGAACAGCCCAAGAAACGTCGCACTTCACTGAGCACATCCAGCTGTATATCCGTCTTGTAGTAGAGCACTGGCGAGGCATCCACATAGTCCAGCACAACACCAAAACCGGTGGCAAACGCAAAGGGTAAGTGTTTTTTATGCTGATCAGCATGCAGATCGTCACCATCAGAGACTTCCTGATACTCCTTGTCTAGTGCTTCTTCCGAATCGTCTGTTCTATGCGACAACATGTTTACAGCACCCTTTAATCCGCATCAGTCTGACTATTATCGATAGCATCTTCTGCGGTTTTCTTTTCTGCTGCTTCCTTTTCAATGTCTTCCTTTTGGATTTCGCTTTTTATCTGTTCGAGTTTTTCAAGCTGCTGTTCCCATTGCGGCAGCAAAGGAACCTCTTTACCTGGGTACAGGTCAATACCAATTTCTTGCCTCGACAACTGCCTGCCCCTTATGTCCTTATATTTTCTTGATGATACATTCCGCATTTTCTCCCGATCGCGAATAATGGTTGGTCGGATAAATACCAGCAAATTGGTTTTCACAACGTTGGTGGAATTGGTTCGGAAAAACCGCCCAAGCAATGGAATATCACCCAGCAGGGGTATCTTTTTTTGACTTTCCTGCACATCATCTTTTATCAAACCACCCAGCACTACCACCTCACCATTACCAACCATCACGGATGTCGTTATTTTGCGTTGATTGGTCACCAAGTCCGCAGCATCACGAGCACCTGACACATCAGATACTTCCTGTTCAATTTCCAATATCACTGAATCGCCTTCATTAATATGAGGAGTTACTTTTAAACTGATGCCAACATCCTGTCGCTCGATTGTCTGAAATGGATTACCCGGATTAGAGCTGGATTGCCCAGTCGACGTGTAACTGCCTGTAAGAAAAGGCACTTCTTCTCCCACCACAATTGAGGCTTCCTGATTATCCATCGTCAATAAACTCGGCGTGGACAGGATGTTAGAATCTGTATCGCTTTGCAGCGCATTCAACACAGCAATAAAACTAGTGCCATCTTCCTTTAAACGGCCCATACCCATGGCACCACCCGGAATACCCATTAAGGATGTTGCCAAATTCGCCGCACGATCAACTGGGTCATCGTCCTCTGCCAGTGCACCAGCCACACTGCCCGCATTACCGTTGGCGGTGTAGCTGCCAAAACCATCGCTGTCATTGGCAAACATCCATTCTATACCCAACTTCTTACCATCATCATTTTTAATTTCTACAATAATGGCTTCCACTAATACCTGCGCCCGCGGAATATCAAGACGTGCAATAATTGAATCAACAGCCTGCATCACATCCGCTTCTGCCGTAATAATCAGTGAGTTGGTCGCCTCATCCGCCTCAATAATGGCACTGGAGCGCCCTTTCGCTGCAGCCCCACCTTTACCCTTACTTTGTGCATCAAGCTTCGACATATTCTGCGTGACTTTGGACAAAGTCTTCGCCAGATCTGCCGCCTTGGCATAACGTAAATAGACCACTTTGGCATTACCAGTGAATTCCAGGGGTGAATCAAGATACTCAATAATCTTTTTAATCCGTTTGCGAGATGACGGGTTACCGCTGATGATAATGCTGTTGGTCCGCTTGTCGGCGATCAGCTCAAGACGTTTTTGCGGTGCTGTTTTTTTACCTCCACCGGTTTGTGCTTTTTCCAGTTTGTCCAATATGCGCACTGTTTCTTCAGCTGAAGCATTTTCGAGGCGTACTACTTCCGATTCATGATACGAGGATGTATCGATCCGTTTAATCAC
>PIVM01000576.1 GCA_003353945.1 Gammaproteobacteria bacterium | reverse complement strand
CCCGCATTGGGTGTCCCCACCACCAAATCCTGTACGTTACCTGCAAGGCGGCTCAGCGTTAGCTGAAAGGCTGCCATGAGCCCCACAAATAAGGTAGAGCGGTGCTGAGTACAGAGGTCGGCAAGTGCAGCCATCAGTTTTCCAGGCAGGTAAACGGGCAAATAAGAACCCTCACGGCCACTGGATGTTTCAGAACGTGGCCGGTCAAACGGGAGGTTCAATGGTGTTGGCGAGTAAGCCAGCTGTTTCGTCCAATAATCCAGCTGTTGCTCTAATTGTCCCCCCATTTCAAGGTGCTGCCGCTGCCACACAGCATAGTCTGCATACTCCACAGGTAGATGTGGCAACTCTGTCGGCTCCTCAGCACCAGCAGCATATGCACGGTATGCTGTGAGAAGATCGCGAAGAATGATTCGATCGCTCCCACCATCCATAATAGCATGATGAATGGAAATCATCATCAAGTGCTTGTTGGGTGCATCAATCTCAGTAGGCAGCTTCACAAGGAGTGACCGAACCATCCCCACCCCCATATCGAACGGTGCCGCAACATGGACTCTAGTGGCAGCAATGGCATCTGCTGCTGAGTCAAAACCAGAGCTCTTCCAGCCATCAGTGCAATCCCAAACTTCCAGTGGAATGGTGCCACCTGGTTCTTCAGGAGGTCGAATGATCTGAATGAGACTGCTCTCGTCAGTCTTTGCCTCCTGAGATATCAATCGTGTAGCATTTTAGTTGGTTACAGTCATGTAAAACAAGACAGGAAATTGTGGTACCTGAAGAATCAGTGCAGTACGCAACACTTGATGTCGGCGCCACAAAAATGCAAGAGCCATCTTCAGTGCCTCAACATCTAGCTTGCCTATGGCACCGAACCAAATCATTTCATTGTAATCTGAACGTGCCTGAGATGCTATCAGATACTCTCCCGTGTACATGGTAGTCTGCTGGAAAGAGGCAGGGGCCTGCAGTCTCATCTCACTTGGTCGAGGCGTAATTGGCATCACTGGGGTAAACGGCTGCATGGCAGATGAACATCCAAGGAAAGATTGTAGCAGGGCACCAGGTGTAGGATGCTGCAAGATATCTGTAACTGACAAGGTTGAGAAACCCTTGGCTTCCTGCAACTCAGGGTGCTCTTTGTGAAGCGCACGCAGAGAATTAACAATGCGAGCAGCCTTGAGGGAGTCCCCACCGCTTTCAAAGAAGTTGCTGGCCATCCCCATGCTCTTCCTCTGAAGCTCCTTCCGATATATTGCAAGGACCGCATCCTCGGGCTGTGCTGAGACATCTGAGGCATGGTCCAGTCCTGTGTTCTTGAGGATTTTGGACCACATAGGAAGGCCTCTCATTCTCATTTCAGGATACTCTCCTAGGCTTTC
>PIVM01000575.1 GCA_003353945.1 Gammaproteobacteria bacterium | reverse complement strand
CCAACCTCTGTGTCTACTTCTGCTCCTTCTTGAGCAGGCTGACTCGCAGAAGTTAATTAATATAATTGGTCTATTCTTTGTTATTCCAAAGACCTATCCGAAGAGTGAATAGATACACTACTTAGAGGTCAGAGAAAATCCATTTTAGAAATGGATTTTCCATTTCTTAAACTGTACTTTTCCATGCAGAATGGATTTTAACGGACTTCATCATCTTACACAAATGGACAACTTAACGTCCGGATGTTACACTTCTTCGACAAATTTCCGGACGTTACGTTTCTAACACAACGCTCCGTTATGTAGACGGCGCATGCTCTTCAGGTAATGAACCCAAAATAATTCCACTACGTAACACCACCCCCATGAATCGAGCATGTCAAGCGCGATTCATAACTCCGAGCTTTTCTAGCAAGTGGGAGTGTACTTTACCTGTATGGGAACCTTTCGTCAACAGGTCCGCGGGCTGATCTTCAGTCGGTACTCTCAAGACCTTGATCTTCCCTTCACTGCAAAGCTCCTGGACGTAGTGGTATTTTGTTTGGAGATGCCTAGCTTTCTTTTGCCCCATTCCACTCATGGCGAGTCGCCTAGACCCATCATTGTCCTCAAGAATGTAGCACGTATCTTCTAACTCAATTCCGATTTCACTTAACAGGTTGTGTAAACCCATGGAGGCTACTGCAGACTCGTAAAGTGCGATGTACTCGGCCGCGTTCGGAGAGTCAGCCACAGTGGACTGTAAGTGACTCTTCCACATAATAGGCCCACCATTTAGACAGGACACATAACCTGTCACACTTCTCCCCCTTCGTTCATCAACAGCGAATGAAGAATCCACAAACGTTTTCAACCTTATTACCGTATCCTTCCGTTCGTAAAATAAACCTCGACCTTTTGTTGCATTTAAGTAACGTAATATTCGACCGATTCTGCCCCATAGCCCCTTGGTTGGCGCTAGGTTTCCCGAAGCAAGGCATGACACTGCCCACGTAATATCAGGGGGAGAGTTCCATTAGCCAGGTATGCTAATTGCCCCAGAGTCCTCCTGAACAATGACACTTGTTCCACAGGCAATGCTTCGCAGTCATCCTTTACATGGCTGTCCCAAGGAGTTCCCCGAGTTCTTGCGTTATCAAACCCACGCTCAACTAAGATCGATTCTATGTAAGCTTCCTGTTCTAGAAATATTCCGTTGGCCCCCTGATGCATTCCGAGACCTAGAATATGTTTTGCCCTTCCTAGTTTCTTTATCTCGAAAACCTTACTTAGTTCGTCCAGCAGACTATCTGCTCGCCTTTCACCTCCGCTGCTAGTTACAAGTATATCATCCACGTAAATGACCATAAGGTCTTTATATCCGTCATCATCTCTAAAAAATAG
>PIVM01000208.1 GCA_003353945.1 Gammaproteobacteria bacterium | reverse complement strand
TTTTCCGCTCGCCGTGGTGCTCACTGATATGAAAGCCGGATGGCTAGGCAGCGCAGGAGACCTGTCACCATGGCAGTAACGAAATCGAGACTAAGCATTGTCGGCTGCGGACCGGGAGCAAAAGAATTTGTCAGTCCTATCGTCCGCGAGACCATTGATCAAGCCGAGGTATTGTTTGGTGCGCCTCATCTGTTAGCGCTCTTTCCCGACAGCCAAAGTGAGCGCATCCCCGTAACCGGCAAGATCAGCGAGATGATTGATGCGATTGCTGCGCGACGCCATCGTAACATTGTGGTCGCTGTCAGTGGTGATCCCGGCATTTCAAGCCTGGCCCAGTCCGTGGTACAGCATGTTGGCAGAAGCGAGTGCCATGTATTGCCGGGTATCAGCTCGGTTCAAGTCGCCTTTTCTCGCATCGCCCTGGATTGGGCGGATGCGCGTATCCTTAGCATCCACGGGAGCAACAAATCAAACGTTGTCCAGGGCGATCTAACATACGTTAACAAGATTGCCGTGCTCACGGGCGGCCGGGATTCGGGTCCGTTTTTAACGGAGCTTTTACAACAACTGCAACAAACGAAAGGGGAGTGGATACTTTTCGCCTGTGAAAATCTTACACTACAAGATGAACGGGTCGTTTGCATAGACGCTGCAGAGCTTGCATCTTACCCGCAATGTTCCCGCACCATTATCCTATTTATTCAAAAAGGTTTGCTCGCATGAAGTATGGAACACTCTATGGCATCGGTATTGGTCCCGGAGATCCCGAGCTACTCACGGTAAAAGCGGCACGCTTACTCAGCCAGTGCACGCATGTATTCGTACCCAAAGGCGCAGTGCAGGCAGAGAGCGTGGCGCTTTCCATCGCCCAGGAATACATCCAGCCACAAGCGACAGTGCATCAAATGCTCTTTCCTATGATCACCGATCGTAAGGAACTCAATCGGCACTGGAATAGTGCCGCTGAAAACATCGCCAAAGTATTGGAGAACGGGCAAGACGCGTGTTTTCTAACTCTGGGCGACGCCCTGCTCTACTCGACCTACATTTATCTGATTCAGGCCTTACAGCGTCGTTTCTCTGCAATTGAGGTTGTCACGGTGCCGGGCATTACCGCCTTTAGCGCGGCCGCCGCGCTCACCAATACACCGGTCGGCATGGGTAAGAAACCCGTGCTGATCGTGCCGACCGCTGATGATCTCGCCGATACGAGGCGAGCGCTCGAAACAGGTGAGTGCGTTGTGCTGATGAAAATCGGTAAACGACTTCCCCAAATTCTCGATCTACTCGAAGGTGCCGGCGCCTTAGCGCGCAGTGTGTTTGTCTCGCGTGCTGGCATGCCCGATCAACGCATTGAAACCGATCTCACACGTCTTCGCGAAGATCCCGAAGCGGGTTATCTCTCACTCATCCTCGTTCAAGCCAAGAATGGAGTTTTATCGTGAAAGTCATCTTCGTGGGCGCAGGCCCGGGCGATCCGGATCTGCTGACGGTAAAAGCACAGAATCTGCTGCGGAAAACCAAATTTTGCATTTACGCCGGTTCGCTGATTAATCCTGCTGTACTCGACAACTTACCTGAAGATTGCCGCAAGATTGATTCGGCCAGGATCTCATTGGATGAAACCATCGAACTATTCAAGGAGGGACAGCAGGCTGAAATCGATGTGGTTCGCTTGCACAGTGGCGACCCTTCGATTTACGGAGCAATCGGTGAGCAAATTCGAGCGCTTGCTGATCTAGGGATCGACTATGAAGTCATTCCCGGCGTCAGTTCATTTCAAGCTTCCGCCGCTGCCGTGGGTGTGGAACTCACCGCGCCTGAGCTAAGCCAAACCATCATCCTCACCCGTACCAAGGGGCGAACACCGATGCCTGAAGCACAGGACCTGGACAAGCTCGCGCAAACCCGGTCTACCCTATGTCTGTTTTTATCGGTGCATAAGCTTGAGGAAATCAGCCAACAACTCAGCAAATATTATGGCGAGGATTGTCCCGTAGCCGTGGTCTACCGCGCGTCCTGGCCAGACCAGAAAATCGTGCGCGGGACCTTGGCCAGCATCGCGCAGACGGTAAAGGCTGCACAGATCAAGAAGACCGCGATGATCATTGTGGGCGACGCCCTGCGTGACGAGGAGACGCTAAGCAAGCTTTACGATGCCAGCTTTTCCCATGGCTATCGCAAGGGAACACCGATATGAAGATTGCGCTGATCACCCTCTGCGACCAGGGCGCGCACATCGTGTCGCAGCTGCACGCGGCTTTACCGGAAGCGTCGTGCTTTGTGCATGAAATCGTTGCCGCCAAGTGGGAGGGTGAGCGTTTCAAGCGTGTCGTGGCGCTTACTGAGCAGATTTTCAATCAATTCGATGGACTTGTCTATGTCGCTCCATGTGGTGCGGCGGTTCGCTCCATTGCTGGCAAGCTAGCGCATAAGAAGAAGGATCCAGCGGTCGTCGTGGTGGATGTGGGTGGGCGCCATGCCATCAGTCTGCTAAGTGGCCATGAAGGTGGTGCAAATGATCTTGCGCTTTCAGTAAGCAATATCATTGGCGCCGAACCCGTCATTTCTACCACCAGTGAAGCGGCCAGGAACATCATTGTGGGCCTCGGTTGCCGCAAAGACACCGCTGCCGACAAGCTTGTAACCGCAATTTGCGACGCACTGCACAGGGTAAATCTTGCGCCGGAACACGTACGGCTATTGGCCACCGCTGAAATCAAACAGCATGAACCAGGCCTTCGTGAAGCTGCAGAGCGTTTGGGGTTGCCCCTTCGCATCATTTCCAACGACGAGATAGGCAACTGCCCAAAACATTTTCAAGAAACGCCTGCAGCGAGGCGTAACGTCGATTTACCCGCAGTGGCAGAACCCGCCGCGCTGCTGGCAGGAAGGAGAACATCATTATTACTTCACAAAACAAAGTACGAAGGCATCACGGTAGCGATTGCCAAGGAAAACTGTCCGTCGTTGGCATTGGACCAGGGCACCCGTTAGATCGCACCCACCGCGCTGAACAAGCCATTTGTCAAAGCAGTGTCGTTGTCGGCTATCACCGCTACCTTGAACTCGTGGCCGACCTCACCGAGGGCAAGGAACTGATCTCCTCGGGCATGACCCGTGAAACCGAACGCTGTCGTGCCGCATTGGAACAATCAGTCTGTGGCAATCAGGTTGCGCTCATCTCCTCGGGCGATCCAGGCGTGTATGCCATGGCAGGTCTGGCCTTGGAAATGGCCGAGGCCGAGGGATTCAACACGGAAATCGACATCATCCCCGGCATTTCTGCGGCCAACGCCGCCGCCGCCAAGTTTGGCGCGCCGCTGATGCTCGATTATGCCTGCATTAGTTTGAGCGATTTATTGGTCCCCTGGGATATGATTCGCCAACGCCTTGAGGCCGTTGCCGGTGCCGACCTTGTGGTGGCGCTTTATAATCCACGCAGTAAAAAGCGCATCGCGCAACTCGACGAAGCGGTGGAGATTTTCCGAAAACATCGCCCTGGCACGACACCGGTCGGCATTGGCACTGCGGTAAGCACAGCCGAGGAGCAGATTACCCTCACTGATCTCGATCACATTTTCGATCATGAAATGGGTATGCGTAGCGTCGTCATCGTGGGCAACCGTTCGTCGAGGACAAGTGACAATTGGTTTATCACACCCAGGGGATATACGTTGTGATCCTGCTGTTAGGCGGCACCAGCGACACCGCACCGCTCGTCAGTTTGCTGATCGATTCGAACTTCAATGTGCTCGTCTCCATGGCTACCGATAATGCGCTGGACATCCCATCGAACCCGAAAATAGAACGCCGAGCAGGCCCTCTCGACGAAGACGAGCTAGCTTCACTTATTCGAGAAAAGAAAATACACGCCCTCATCGACGCCACTCATCCCTATGCCAGTGAGATTCGCAGGCTAGCGCCTCGCGTGGCTGAACGTTGCGGCGTTTCCTATCTCACCTTTGTACGCCCGTCCGCACTCGATGAAAACCACTGCGAAGCGCACGTTCATTTCGTCGACGATCATGAGCACGCCGCGCACCTGGCCCGCTCTTTTGCACGCCCGATTTTACTGACCACAGGCTCGCGAAATCTGACGCCTTATATCGACGCAGTCAAAAACACTGATCTGCCTCTTTATGCCCGCGTCCTCCCCCATCAAGACTCCATCACCGCTTGCCTGAAAGCCGGGATCGCAGAACAAGCCATCCTCCCTGGCCGTGGACCGTTTTCTATTGAAGAGAACCGTGCAGTGATCCAGCAATACGCCATCGGCACAGTGATTACGAAAGATGGAGGGAAAGCCTCTGGCATTCAAGACAAGCTTGCAGCAACGCAGAACGAAGACTGCCAACTCATAGTGATTCGACGACCCATGGTTCACAGTACGCCTTGTTTTCAAAACTATGCTGAACTTGTTGAGGCTCTTCGAAAAACGCTTCGCGACATCCACATACTACGTTGTTGGTCGTGAAGCTCAGTCCGCTCGTATAAGCAGCGAGGATATATGCTGACGACACTGCAAAGTTACTATCAAGTATTTCCTAACCATCTGCTTATAATATTCTGACATCGAAAGTGCTTAACAATGCTTTCAGATTGTACGCGACTTGAACAATAAAAAAGGAAAGCTTAAATGACACTGCTCACAATTCTATCCCCGCAAGAACAACGACGATTCGATATACCACCGAAACTCAATAACGACGAGCATATTGTTTGCTTTTCATTCTGCTGGTTGCGGGTTTCAGTGGTAAGCACGTCCATAAATTTGATAGTTGGCTGCAATAATGCGCTGAGTTAAACAATATGCGCATATCAGAGCTAGTGATTGGTGCCTATCTCATCATGCTTGCAAAACGAAGGTGTACGAAACCCTAGCGTATGACACTAACCAAAATAAACCCTCGACACCTTTTGAAAATTAGGGCTTGCAGTAATGCCTGAGATTAATCAGGGTGTAGGCCAGCGTTTTAAACGCATAGTGCAATCGACTGATATGCTCAAATCGAATCAGCAGATGCCGAAATTTATTTTCCCAAGCAAATACACGTTCAATAGTGTTGAACCGTTCCTCGAAGATAGCCGAATCAAACAATGGCTTGCGGCCACGCTTGGTTTGTTTTCTGCTGCGAGGATTTAGATTGATGTTGGGAGTCATACCACGATTAAAGATGGCTTTGCGATTGACTCTGCAATCATAAACGCCGTCCAAACTGATAACACTGCCCTGAATATCAAGCTCCACCAGCTTAGCTGTCTTCATGAGTTTTGGGAGTACCTCTCGTAGTAACGGCGATTCATTCTTATTACCGACAGCGGAAACAAAGGGACATATAACATTGCAGTTGCGGTCGCAAAAAGCCACGACTTTGTGGCCGTTAAAACCGATATTGTCACCTCCCTTTTTGGCAGCGGTTGTAGTGCCATCGCCACGCATCACTGAAACATCGAAAAGACCATCGTAACTCAGACGTAACACCACCCCATCAAAAATTGCATCAAAGCAGCCATCAGATTCCCATCGCCTGAACGCACGATAAACAGTTGTGTAGTGTGCTTCTGCTTTGCCGTTTTCATCTTTGTCTATGGGCAGTTTTTTCCATTGACAGCCAGA
>PIVM01000207.1 GCA_003353945.1 Gammaproteobacteria bacterium | reverse complement strand
TATTACAAAAAGTAAAATAATTGAAAGATTACAAACAGTATCAAATAGAACAACTACATTATTAACTGATAATCAGCAACAAATATTAGTAAAAAATTTATGTCAATTTAATAAAATTAGAAATTACACTGATGAACTTGAAAATAATAATGATTTAAATTAAATATTACAATAAGTATATTTAATTTTTAAAAAACAAGAATATATAATGGACTTATTTTTTAAAAAATTAAAATTGAATAAGAATAATATAATAACTAATAATAATTAATGAATCAAAATTATATTAACTTTTTAGAAAATGTTAAGACACAATTTAAAAATGGTGATATTCAATTTAAAAAAGAACCAATAAATAATAACATTGATTTAAATAACATAGATTTATACCAAGAAATAACATCATATATTTTATATTTATGGTATAGTGAAACAAATGATAATAGAATTACTGAACGAGATTATATTATTATACCAAATAATATAGAAAAAACTTTTTCTTTTAATAACATTGATTTTATAGACATAGCAAAAATATTAGCATATATAAAATATGATTTATTAAATGGTATATTAGACAAATTAACATATGAAACTTTTAATGAAAAAAACTTAAATAAATATAAAGCTGGTGATTTAAAAAAATTAATTAATGAACAAAATATTACAATAGAAAAGAAAAGAATATTAAAAAAAGATTGTATTAAATTACTTTTAGAAAATAAAAATAGTATTTATAATATTAATAAAACTATTGTTGAAAATTTAGTTGATAATATAATTAATGAAGTATTGGATAATATCGTAATTAAAAAGAAAGTAAAGGTAATTAAAAAGAAAGTAAAGGTAATTAAAAAGAAAGTAAAGAAAGTAAAGATAATTAAAAAGAAAGTAAAGGTAATTAAAAAGAAAGTAAAGGTAATTAAAAAGAATTAATTATGTTATTTTAAATTATCAAAGAATTTATTAAATTAATGGATAATTAATTTAATAAAAAAATATTTTCTGAATTAAAATTGATTTATATTATATTTATAATACAAAATAATTAACTTTATCTAAACTTTATCTAAACTTTATCTAAACTTTATCTAAACTTTATCTAAACTTTCTAAACATGACTACACAATCAAAAGTCCCAATGCGTTTTTTAAATCAACATGCTATTTACATCGTTACATATCCGATGTATAAATCAAATAACCAATTCAAATTAGGTTCAACTTTTAATATTCATAATAGAATACCTTGTTATTTAACATCAAGCCCAGAACCTTATATTATTGAAGCAGTTTATTTTATTAATAATGAAAGTTCTTATGATGTTGATGATTTATTTCAAGAATATATTGATAAAAAATTCTATTCTTCAAATAAAATATACAGAAACTTTACTTTTTATAAAAAACAAGGCTTAGATACTGGTGGAACAGAATGGTATACTTGTAAAGATGGTATTGAAAAGTTTAAAGAAATTGTTTATAATTTTTTTACATCCCAAAATATTAATAATAGTATTATCAATGTAAAAGATGTGATAGAAGCAATTAAACTTAATAAATATGATTATACATTAAATCAAACAGAACAAGATAATAAGAAAAAACGAAAAAAAAGAAAATTAGTATTAAGTAAAGAAGAAGAAGATAATGAACCAACACCAAGATTTCATCAACATTTAATTATACAAAAATTATTACAAAGATTATCAGTTAATCAAAAAGAATTTATAGTAGCAGCATGTCCAAGAAGTGGTAAATCTTTTATTATGGGTTTTATAATTGAATTATTAAAGTTTAATAATATTATTATTACAACTACATTTCCAAGTGAAACGATTGGTGGATATAATAAAATATTAAAGTTATTAAAAAAATATGGATATAATGAAATTAATTATAAAACCGAAAATTTACAAAACTTAAAAAATACAATTGATTTTAATAAAAAGAATATTGTTATTATTTCAAAACAAACTTTATTTAGAAAAAAATTAGATGGAAAATCAATATATATTAAAGAAAATAATAAAAATATTAATATATTTAAAAAAGGATTATCAAATAAACTTAATAAAAAAGAAAGAGATAATCAAATATTAAAATATAAAGAAGAAATATGGAGAAAATGTAATAATAAAAATATTTATGAAGATAGAGCAATATTATTCAATAATAAACATCAAGAGTTTATTAATAATTTCAATTGTATTTTTACAGATGAATTTCATTATGGAGGAACTAAAAACTTAACATTAGAACCTTTATATAATTTTAAAGGAATTAAAATACATTTAACAGGAACATTTCATAAAGTATCGTATCATTATTCAATAGGTAGTGAAAATATTTTTAATTGGGATTATTCCGATGTTTTAACATGTAAAGATATAACAAGTTTAAAAGAATTAAAAGATATTTATGGTGAAGAATATGTAAAATCATATAATAAATCAGTTGATACAATTAGAGGTGAATTTTTAAAATTTCCAAATCAAAAATATATATCTATTAATCAATCAACGGAAATCCAACCGAATGAATTATTCTTAATGAATAAAAATAAAACAGAGTTTAAAGGTTATAATAGATATTTAAAACCATTATTAGAAAAAATAACAGGTCCTATTTTTACAGAAATTAAAAATAGAAAAGGTAATACATTAAAAGGTAAAACAGGAATAATATTATATTTACCAAATACAGAAAATACTTCAAAAACTATGGAGATATTGAGTAAAAAGTTTAATAAGAAACAATTTGAAGTATTACCATTATGTTCTCAAAAAATTGGTAATGAAAAGAAAAATCCAAAAGATAAATTAATGAGTAAATATGGAACAAAAACATTAGAAGATGCTTTAATTAAAAGATTTGATGATTGTGATGAAAAGAAACATTTAATCATAATAGTTAGAAGTATGTTAGAAGTTGGTATTTCATTACCCTTTGTAGATATTGTTATTAAATTACATAATTCTGAATCAGCAGAAAAAAATATTCAACAAAATTTTAGATGTTGTACTGAACGAAAAGGTAAAGCAGAAGCATATATAATTGATTATAATTATAATAATGTATTCAAAACTCTCTTATATAATTTTAATCCAGATAATAAGAAAACAACTAAAGAATTTTTAAGAATAATATACGATTACGAATTAATTTTAGATAATGATATTAATTATAATGATATGGAAAATACATTAAACTTACTTGAAAATATGGATTATAATTATAATATTGCTAATTTTGAATTAGATATTACTTTAGAAGATTTTAAAAATAGAGAAAGTAATTTCAATATTAAATCACAAAAAACAAATATTTCAAGAGATATCGCTGAATTTAATACAGAAGTGAAAACTGGTGTAAGAAATGCTCTCAAACAAATCAGTGGAACTACTACAAAGAAAACAAAGAAAGGAGAAGGAAAAAAATTATCAGAACAAGAACAAGATATAATGAGATTAAAAAGATATAAAGAGTTCTTCAAAAACTTCGTTGATATTATTATTTTTAATAATCAAAATATATATAAAAAAGGAGATACTTTAATGGATTTATTTTATAAATCATTAGAAGACAAAAAGTTTCTTAATTTTTTAAAAATACATTTACATAATAATTATAATATAGAAAAACCTAAAAATAATTTAAAATTGAAAGAACTTTTAAAATCAATCTTTAATGAAATGAAAAAATTAATTAACAATTTTGATATAATTAATAACATATATATTGGTAATTTCTTAATGAACTTACATAAATTACTTAATGATGATATTAAAAAAATTACAATATTCATTCATGAACTTATGAACCCAACAGAATCTACTAAAAGAGTAAGTGGAGAAGTATTAACACCATTTGAATTAATTAATGATATGCTTGATAAAATACCAAAAGAAGTTTGGTCTAATCCTAATTTAAAACATGGAGATATTGCAGCCGGTATTGGTAATTTTCAATTAATAACAATTGAAAGATTAATGAAAGGATTAAAAAATTACAATAAAAATGGTTTAGATTTAACAGATGAAAAAGAAAGAAAGAAATATATTTTAGAAAATATGATTTATTATGCGGAATGGAATAAAAATAATGTTGAAATTTATAGAAAACTTGTAGACCCAAATAATCAATATAATTTAAATATTCATCAAGGAGATAGTTTAACATTAGATTTAAATAAACACTGGGGTATTAATAAATTAGATATTATTACTGGAAATCCACCTTATAATAATAATAATAAGAAATCAACAGGTAATACTCTTTGGAATAAGTTTGTTGAAAAAATGTTAAATGAATTTATTAATAAAGATGGTTATTTAGTATATATTCATCCACCTGGTTGGAGAAAACCACAAGATGATAACACACATTATACTGGTTTATATCCATTAATGACTAAAAATAATACAATGTTACATTTAACAATGATAGGTTTAGACGAAGCAAAAAGATTATTTAATTGCGGAACAAGAGTAGATTATTATGTAATTCAATCAAAAGAAAATAATAATAACACACATACTGATGTATGTGACTACAAAAATAATATTAGTAAAATGAATTTATTAAATTATGATTTTCTACCTAATTATATGACAGAAATATTTATTAATCATATTCATAAATTACAAAATGATAAAATTATTTATAGTAGGTCTGCATATGGTTCAGATAAAAAACATGTATCCAAAGTAAAAACAGATGAATATAAACATCCATTAGTTCATACAACACCATTAAAAGATGTTAGATATTTATATTCTAAAATTAATACAAAAGGACATTATAATGTTCCAAAAATTATATTTGGTGATAGTGGAATTAATCATAATCTAGTAGTTGATTTTGAAGGTAAATATGGTTTAAGTAATCATGCTATTGGTATTAAAATTAAATCAAAGGAAGAAGGAGAAAATATTAAAAAAGCACTTAATACAGAAGAATTTAAAGATTTCTTAAAATCTTGTATGTGGATGAGTTTTCAAATTGAATGGAGATTATTTACATATTTTAAAGATGATATTTATACTTCAATATTAGAAAATTGTAAAAAAGTAGAACAAACTACGATTGAAGATGTTGAAGATATTAATGAAGAAATTAATTTAAATGATAATGAACAATACAATATTAATATAACATTAATGAAATGTAAAGAATTAAAAGCAGAATGTAAAAAAAGAGGTTTAAAAAAATATTCAAAAATGAAAAAACAACAATTAATAGAATTATTAACAAAACAATAATTCATTTATAATTTAATTTTTTAAAAACAAAGTTTAATAATGGACTTATTTTTAATATAAGATATAGTAAATTGAATAAAAATCAACTAATACTATTAATAACCGATAAAACTGAATAAAAATTAACATAACATATATATTTTAATAATTATTATAGATATATTATTAAAATGGCAAAAGTAAATTGTAATTATTGTGAATGTGAACTATCATCTGCTTATTATAAACGACACTTGAAAACAAAAAAACATTTGAAGAATGTTAAATTCAAACAAATAGAAGAACTTGAAGAATCTATTTCATGTAGTATTTGTTTAGAATATATTAGAGAAAAACGAAATTGTAGAGAAACTAAATGTGGTCATAGTTATCATAGACAATGTTTAAATAAATGGTTAAGAATTGG
>PIVM01000574.1 GCA_003353945.1 Gammaproteobacteria bacterium | reverse complement strand
AGAGGAATATGATGGTACCAATTGAAAAATGCTTCATTGACCAACATAATGGATTTCAAGATGGCCGCCTTTAATCGAAGATGGCCGCTGAATTCTTTACACGTTCACTGCCAGCTACGAGTATACTCGTAGTAGCGGTTCCATCGCCATTGCCAGGCCGTTTTCTTAGGGTCCATCGCCATTGCCAGGGGTGTTAAAACCAGTATCCCACGCCATAGTACGCTCGTACCATGGCATCCAACAGACTAAGTTGGTGTGTGTTGCCATGCTACGAGCTTATGACCATCGGTATTGTGCTACTGACCATGAATGGTGTAAAGTGTTCAATTTACCAGTCATGACAAACCCAGTCTGTACCTCATTCAACGGCACACTGCCTAAGCTTGTAGCCACCTTTGATCAGCTCTGAGCAGCCTTTTTCAGCCTCGGGCAGAGTTGTCCTGCATGGTTCTAATAGTCCAACCATTCGCTATTGTCCAGCACCATTCTGTTGGGGATTAGAGCACGGGTTGGGGAACCAATGATTGACCCCAGCAAAATCTACCCCCATAGTGCCAAGACCGTTCTCTTGCCTCTCCCAGCGAACGATGAAACTGTAGAAGAAGAGCACGGGACCTGTCTGAACCGAGAGAGTTGCTGATCTAATCTCATGGATTGACATGTAACGGAAGTTCTTACCAGTTCCAAAGACCACCCACATTTAATTTAGTTGGAGTGACTGAGTTACCATAATGGCAATCACAACTACGTCGGTATCCACGGTGTGTATCTCCCTATGACCATATTGTACTGCGCATGCTGCTTGGTGGAGAATTCGTGCGTCCGCCTCTTCATGGTTGCATCGTACAATTGAAGATAAATCCATGCGTGGAGGAGCTGCGAGAACCTTCTCACCAAGAGTTGCAACAAGCTCCTTCCCTGATTCAATGAAGGTATCACCGAATTGCTGGGACAGGAATATAAAGAGTTCCACCTTGTTTGCATCCACTTTAAGAAAGTTTTGCCAGTTACCAGGAAGGGTCACAGAAACCATCATTCGTCGTCGAATTCCTTTGTCGCGCTTAGCTCTAGTAGTACCTTTCAGGCTATTGGGAAAGTAACGGTCCCATACAAGATCCATAATTATAGTATTTCTATACTGTGAATATATGTAGGGCATAAAGACTTGTTGTGAGTACTCGTTTAATGTTTACACGGGAAAGAGGATCTCGTGACAGAGGCGCCAAGTGTCTCAGGTGTCCTCACTGATGGTGCAGCAGTCGTCCAAATGCTGAAACCTGGTGCCGTGAAAACATCAAAGAAGTACTCTAAACTAAACAAGTCATTGTCTCATACATATTTTCACAGCATAGAAAACACCGTGGATACCTACGTAATTGTGTTTGCCATTATGGTAGCCCA
>PIVM01000206.1 GCA_003353945.1 Gammaproteobacteria bacterium | reverse complement strand
GCTCCCTCACCTTCGTTGTTCAAATGCTTACATATTCCAATATGCTCCCATTTGAACGCCTCGGTGAGAAAGCATGATTCTGCGCCTAATTGGAAAATTTATTATTTCCGAGGCCCTTACTAGACACAACAAGGCTCATGAGGATATTTCACGCCGTATCTTTTTGTATTTCAATTTCTCCAGAGCTCTTTCCAAGCCATGGCTTGTTGTTGTATCGATCCAATGAAACCACATCTCCAACCGGTTTCCGGCAACTCGGCCCATAGTTTCCTATGGGCCAACCAAGAGTCACAACAACACAAGGCACAATACCACGAGGTAATCCTAAAATTCTTCTTGATCGTCGCTGATTCCACAGTGCTATAGTGGTGAGGTTTGCTCCAAGATTGATGGCCCGTGACGCAAGTAACAGGTTTTGAATAGCTGGAAAAATAGAACCGTAATATTGAGTACCAATTAATGGATGAAGCGCCAGTGTTGATCCCTTATAGCAACAAACAACCATCGCAGGATAGTTTTCAAAGTTGTCAGCGGCCCACTGTGTCGCCACATTTAATTTCTGCATTGCCGGATTATCACGCCCCTTTTTTTCAAATCTTTTTTTTACCATGTTCCATAGGGTTCTGTTCTCGGTGGCAAGCTGTTTTTTAACGGCTATATCTTTGACTACTACAAATTCCCATGACTGCTCATTTTTAGCGTTCGGTGCTCGGGTTGCTAATTCCAATAACTGTAAAATAATAGTGTCATCTATTGGATCAGGTTTCACCCTTCGAATAGCTCGCTGTGTATTCATCGCCTCACCTATCGCCATAGAAAAATCTACCTGCATATTTATTCTCCTGTAGTCCCAAAGAAATGAATCCGCTGAGTGAGGGATACAGAGTACTTGATTTAGTTGCACTTGATAATCAGACATATTTGAGACAGACTATCCCGCATATGGGATAGTTTGAGGTGGTTGCATGCTCGATCTTAATGCGTTAAGAATCTTTGTCGAGGTTATTCAGGCTGGAAGTTTTGCCAAAGCAGCGCGCAAAATGGAACTGCCAAGCACTAATGTAAGCCGCAAAATACAACAACTGGAAAAAGAACTTGGCAGCCGATTATTAAACCGAACCACTCGTTCAATTTCCATTACTGAAACGGGCCAGCAGGTTTATGAAAAAGCGATGTCGTTGCTTGAAACTGCAGGTGATATTGAACAACTAACAACATGCCATCAGGAGGAACCACAGGGTGTACTCCAAGTTACCGCTCCCATATCATTTGCTAACGGCATTTTTGCAAACTGGCTCATTGAATATCAACTCAAATATCCGATGGTAAACGTTGCTCTGGTGGGTAGTAACGCTATGCTCGATTTTCAAGAACATAATCTGGATTTCGCCGTCAGGGCAGGCAATATGCCGGACTCTTCTCTAATAGCGAGAAAAATGATGTCTGGCGCTTTTGGGATATTTGTTTCGCCTAAGCTCATAGAAGGTAAACCAAAAATTACCACTATTGAACACCTCAAGCTTCACCCTTGTTTGGCAACAACTTTCGAAGGACATGCATTACCTTGGATATTCCAGAAAGATAATCATACTATCGAACACTATCCCAATGGCGCAATGCGACTTGAAGACAATAACCTGATTCATCGCGCAGCCATTGCTGGGGTGGGAATAGCCTATCTTCCTGTTGATTCTTTAAAATATGACATAAAAAGTGCTCGCCTTGTCCCGATACTACAATCTTTTTGGGCACCTCCGATTGATATATTTCTAGTTTATCCTAGCAAAAAATACATAAGTGCCAAAGAACGAAGCTTTATAGAGTTCATGTTGTCAAAGCGTAAATGCTTTTCACCTACAGCGACTGATAGCTAGACTGACGCCTGCCTGATAAATTGTAAATAGAGTATTAATCCTTATATTACAATAGGATAATACGGTCTTCGTGTCGTCTTCATCTCATCAGTGCAAAATAAGCCTGCATATCTCATATATTATTTTTAAATCGACTGGAATCAGACAATGACAACACATATAACGATGGAAGAACATTTTTTTAATTAAGCAGTTTCTGTTTCAAGAAGCGCGTTTGCTGGACGAAAGGAAATATGGAGACTGGTTAGCGTTTATTGATGATGGCATTCGCTATCACATACCAAACAGATACGTACGAAAACCACAAATTTCTCTCCACCCACAGCGAATTCATAAGGTGCGCTATCGATCACCACTGTTGGATCCACTATAGGGAAAATTTCTTTGCCGCAGCCATTGCAAAACCAGGCAGGTCAGGTATGTCATCTGGAAAAAACACCTTGTTTCTTGGCATAAAATAGGGGACCAAATCTTTCAGATATTGCTGATCATGCAGGAACTCACGATGCACGATTATCCATCCTATGCATTATTATACCCGTCTCACACATAAGACTACGCACTTATCTAGTGCTAACTAAATACACCTCTATATTCAACATATATTTGATGTATATGAAATCATATAAATATATAATTTAAGTGTATGGCATTAATACTGAGGATGGCATTTTGCGTCAAGATACGGCAGCAACTAAAGCAAGAATACTTACAATCGCTGAAAAACTCTTTGCATCCCAGGGCATAGAGAACGTGACGCTGGCTGAGATAAACCAAAAGTCCGGACAAAAAAACCGTTCAGCTCTGCAATATCACTTTGGCGGCAAAAATGAGCTTATTGACACGATCTTGCACAAGCACCTGCTCATTATTGATAAAGAGCGGAATATCCTACTGGACCAATTCGAAACTGAAGGCATATCAACAACCCGCTCTGCGGCAGAAGCAATTGTTCTACCTCTGGCTAATCGTCTGAACGATAAAGAGGGTGGTGCAGACTATATCCGGATCATGTCCCAATTAATTGGCAAAGAGACTTTTCCTCATCTGCACTTATCGGACCTCGAGTCACACTTTTCTTCACAGCGAATGTGGAAGCACGCACAAAAAGTGGCTGGAGATTTTCCCCCTACCATTCAATTTACCCGAACAATATTAATCCTCTCGACACTATTTCACGGCCTGGCAAGTTATGCCACGACTATTAGCTCAAAAAAAGAGGTGCCGGCAAGCATAACAAACCAACTATTTATTGCTGATCTAATCGATAGCATTGAAGCGTTATTAGAAAAAAAACCGACTCGAGAAACGCTTGAGATACTACCCTGATGTTAACAATTTAGGTGAATGCTTAGCTTACAGCGAGGATCAATTGGATTACATCAACTTGCAGTTACCTTCCAATATGCTATTTAGTGCAGGCTGACTTAGTGGTTTATCTTTGCCATAAAGCAACAATTTTTTCGCACTCACTCATAATTGCTTTAGCTTCTGCCACTACGCCACCGCGAAGCGCATTTCCGAATATCAGATTAACGAGACCAGATAGCAACCCAGTAATCTCCAATTCGCACTTAAAATGTGTTTTATCACCTCGCGCCTCAAGGTAACGACAGCGTTGCCCACAAAACAACAAGGAAAGAAATCCAAAATCACGCCAACATAGCGCAGCATTTGGAACGTATTCAAATATTTTATGTCGATATGAGCTGGTAAATCTTCCCAACACAGCCTTGCCAGAAATGACACCGCCCAATTCGGATGGCCCTGAAGCGCTAATCACAAATGGATTCCAGTTCTGGTAATTGGGCAAATCACTTATTAGCTCAAATACCACTTCAGGCTGCGCATCTATAATTTCTTCGTGTGAAAATTTCCACATAGCTAACAATCCGCCTCTATAGACAAGTTATGATACAACGCTCGCAGCGCGGATCAGAAAAACCTACTTAACCAAACCACGCCTCAGTCTCTTTCCATAAGCGGCCAGCAGCGATCTCATCTTTTGTATCTTCACTGGCCTTGGCGATTTGACAATTCACATAATAATGACCACTTTCTGCTTCGACTGAGGTGGCGCAGTGAATTTGTGTTTGTGCCCCCTCTTCCGCCGTCGCCATAAACAGCTTCTCTATTGGTGAACCCAGTTTTCGAAGCAAACCCACAATGGCGTGACCTTCAAGCCCTTTGTCCGCGACATTGGTATAAGTGCCGCTTTTACCTCCTGGGTGGAGACAGTAGCTTTTCAAATTCTCTGCTTGCGAAAAACGCCGATCCAATTCACTCGTAAAGTGTATTAGGCCAAGTTTTGATAAACCGTAAGCCTGCCAGGATTCATAGGTTCGGTTAGTGTCAAAGAGCAATTCGTTACTACCCCGACTATGCAGTTGAGAAACAACATTTACGACCCTGGCTTCTCCAAACTGCTTGGCTGTTTCTCTTAGTAATGGCAGCAAATGGTGAGTTAGTTGGAACGTCCCCAAGTAATTAGTTCGCCAATGAATCTCGTAACCATCAGCCGTTAAGTTGGGTGTTTTCCATTTCGACATCAGATCCAAATGAATCCCGGCATTGTTGATCAAACTATCCAAGCGACCACCATAAAGGCTGTCATACCACTGTGTAAATTGGTTTACTGATGCTGCATCTGACAAGTCCATATTATGGCCATCTACTTTTACTTGAATACTGTCTTTAGCCAGTTCACCCCTAAGTGCAGCTACCACTTCGTCGGCGTTCCACCTGGTGGTGACGATAACTGTCGCCCCCCAGCTAGCCAATCGCTTGGCAGTTTCGTAACCCAGAGAACCCAGCCCGCTACCCGTCACGATCATGTGTTTGCCAGACAGGTCTACCGGTTTGGAGAAAACGGTAGATACGAAGGGCTTACGCAATAATTGTCGAAAGGTCATACTCATGCTTGTATATCCGGTCTATTTTAGCTGTCAGCTGATGATAAATGCATAGCTATTCGCGTGAGTGGTTTATTCTACACTAGTGCCTGACCGAGAAGCGACAACCTGCTGAAAACATCAAAAATAATTGAACTTTCGGCATCGATGTTTTTCCATATTAACAGCGAGCTGAGGTAAATTTCAATACGATTTAAAATTTGATTAAGCGTATTATCCAAAGTACGCATAACTAAAAAGTAGTATTCGTTTTGTGCGCGCAAGTTATAAACACACACAGCCAAACCTGACGCCATCGTCATCAACCGGTTCAATTGAATCTATTTTGCTTTAGAATTAGCTCTTACGAACTACGTCGCAAATAAATAGAGATATCGTTAGTAGCAGTTTTTGAGCTGCTTTAACGTCTGCATTTCATACAGATAAAGAGATCCCCCTGGCCATTAATATTCAGTTCCGATTGTCTATTAATATGAACGTAAGCGATGTGACTTTTTCTTTCTCGCTTCCCATATTGTTCATTCAAGATAGCGCATCATAACTATTTATAATGGGCTGTTAAATGATTACTTCCATTTGCGATACCGGTATACATCAATGAAAGACCATATGGTCCCGTCGTCAGGTATTCGACACTGGGCCATTGCTTAACAAATAATTTGCAGGAAATTTGTCAATAGAAAATTAACTTCATTGCATTCAAGAACGAAAAAAGCCCTCTCCCTCTTTCGAAAGCGATGCCATTAAACAATAGTTGTTACGATGGATGATTAGCGACTAGTGCAGCGTCTCATTGAATTGATGCTACCTTTTCGCACTTTAACATATTGGCCCAAGCGTGGGGGTGGAAGAAACCCATCAAATCAATTTTCCATCAGGGTACGCACCTGCTGC
>PIVM01000075.1 GCA_003353945.1 Gammaproteobacteria bacterium | reverse complement strand
TATAATCTCAGAAAAAGCCTTGCGCACCGCATTCGCTTTACCTTGTTTCTTAACAAACATAACACCACCATTACATCCCAGACGTTTGATGGTTTGTGTTGCCAACTCGGATGTATTGTCATTGGAATTGTTATCAATAACCCAGATCGCTGCTGCAGGACAGTGATTATGGAAATCTTGCACAACACCTTCAATTGTTTCCGATTCATTGTAGGCGGGTAAAATGATTGCAACAGAGGGTTCCGAAGTGCTGCTATGTTGCGCATTGGCTTCTGCTGATACGGATATTAATGACTCACTTGTATTTGTGGCTTGTTGCATGCTCTACCCTAAGATGATTATTAGACTTATTTTTGTGGGTATTCCATCAGTCATAAAACAACCCAATGATTTATTGCTGCTGATCTAGAACGTATTGCTATCACTCCTGTGATTTAATTTTAGTTTCGCCATTCCATAATGCTTTCACCAAATCTATCATGCAGTCAACGATAGGCCACCTTATATGACCTAGACATCGTATCTTATCCTCGCCTACCTTTCAAGAATAGGTTTATTTTTGAACAGAAGGTGCTTATTACAAAAGGTGCCGATATATTGACACTAACTAATTAGATGCACTCCCTAAAGTACATCCCCATTTTTTATCTTTTTGTAAATCTATTCTTTTCCTTGGCTCCAGCTTTGAGGCCAAAACAGCGGGTGGATCGGTATGCAGGATTCCAAAACGCGCAATATCTTCATAGGTAATAACTGTTGTTTTATAATGACCACAAATAGTTTCCCTTTCCTTCTCAGAGAGTAATGGCAACTCCATAATAAGCGGCCTATTCCTTAGATACGGGTCATTTCGCACCATATCTGAGCCAAAGAAAATTCGGTCAACATCCAACAACACAATATCGACATCTTGCTGGGTAAGAAATGTATAGGCAGTCATTTTGGGCTGAATGTATTCTCTCATTTGAATTAAGCGCATGGGAAAACTGACCATCAGTGAGGCAATCAATAAACAGGATAGATAGCTAAGTACTTTTACTGATTTATCTGAATGAAACTCATTTTCGAATACACAGCGATCAAAGGCGAAGATTGCAAGAACCACAATACCCCCTATAGTACCTTGCATATAACGATATCCCCAACCATGCATGCTATCAGGCATCAGGTATGAGTGAATAAAAAACGTTAGCAAAACTGAGCATAAACAAAGAGTAACCAGGATGGGCTTTTTGTGTCGCATAAATAGAGAGGCGATAAATAGAACGAGTAGTGGCAAACCTAACCAAGCAAGGAACCGCATAACATTGGTAAAAACATAGGCCGAACCCAATGGAGCTTCAAACTGATATGCTCCGACTGGTGCATTTGTCCAAGCAAAATAACCTCTCAAATATACGCTTTTTAAAAAGAATCCTACATCATCAATGCTGACTCCCAAAACTACAACCCTTATAAATTCGTGCCAGTGCATCCAAACCAATAGTGCAAGCAGGTAGGTAATACAGGAGTGAATAAAAAGCCGATACTGCTTGCTAAAAAGAGCCCAAAGTACAAACGGGGCTGCAAATAGTAAGTGCGCGTGTATTTGGTGAAGACCTACAGCTAAAAAGCCCACTACCATCGCCAAAAACTGGCATCTTTTGTTTTGCTGAATAAAGAAAAATAACCATAGTAAATTAAAAAACAATACCGCTGGCCATACGAACGATGTCATAGCAGGAAAAACAAAGTGGGGCGAAGTCGCCAACAAGACAGCGGCAAGCCCCCAGAGCCAAGGCTTATCTGGCCATATGTTTTTTGCAATTTGATGTATGAGTGGTATGCAAGCGGTTGAAAGAATAGCGTTAGTTAGTATACCAATATTTAAAAGATCGAATGCTGCCCATATCCAGCCAAAAACGGGTCTGTAGCCTGATGTCGAAGCGTCAGTGTCGCCAAAATGAAAAATAAAGTATGGTTGCAAAGCCTTTTTATAACTCTGAAATTCTTCTGGTAAGTGCGCTACTAAATCGCCATTTAATGAAATAACGGCTTGCCACTCCACCATGTATTCATCAAGTGAATAGGTGTATCCGTGTAGGTAGATCGCACCAAAACACATGAATACTCCAGTGATTACTGCCAATAGCCAGGGGAGTGATGTTGATTGAAGAATGTTTTTTATTTTATCAACTACAGGCAGTTGAATAAGGTTCTGCAGAAAAATACAAACCACTATGATTGTGGCAGCAAACAGGCACCAATAGGTATCTTGTGAAAAGAAGTCATAAAATGTAATGCTGCCCCCATCCATTTGAAATTTATCAAATAAGAAGGCTTCTAGCACAGCGCCATAACAAAATGCAAGCAACATAATTGCTGTGCTTACCAAAATGCCAGCCTTCAAGTTATGGGGAATTTGAAAACACTTCATTTAGAGCCTAGGCCATATTTTTAGATTTATTGCGGCTAATTGGGTTATTCAACCCGTATGGATATTAGCATAATCGGTGCACAAAGTTAACTGACTAAAAGTTTCTTGGGTTTATTTTACCTACAATTCCAGATGTATTTTTCTTACTAGTGCAGCTTTCTATACATAATAAACATGTATGATTGCCTCAGTTTTATACTGGGGCATGTGATAAGTTCAGCTATTCTCGCTTGCCATCAAGATTGGGGCATTCACATTGCCGCTTGTTTTGGAAGATGTTATGGTTGTTGGGCGTTGAAGTTTTTCGAAACAACATCAAGATTCACGGAGGTTGATGATTTTTAGGGGGGCATTCTTTGTCGGATAATACTTGGTTAAGCGTGATCGTTCCTACCCACAATGGAGAAAAATATCTGGACGCCACGTTTCAGTCTGCGCTGGTTTGTCATATGGAGGGTGTCGAATACATAGTTATCGACGATGGATCCACCGATCAAACTTTGATGATTATTGAAAAATGGCAGCAAAGCTTACCCATCAATCTGATACAGAGGAAAGTGGGGAGCTGGACGGCGAATACCAACCACGCAATGGATTGTGCTAAAGGTGAGTACATCTGTTTTTTACATCAAGACGACCAATGGTTACCTGGTCGTCTTGAGTTGCTGCATGAACAGCTACGCCTGTATCCTGAATTAGTAATGATAATGAATCGGTCGATTTTTACTGATTCCTCAGGTCGAGACTGTGGTTATTGGTCGACTCCGTTAGCACCATTGCCAGCTATAGTAAATCCCAATTCCATGGTGAAAATGTTGTTAGTTCAAGACTTCATCGCCATTCCTGCGCCGATATTCAAAAGAGAGGTCGCATTAAAGGTTGGTAAGCTGAATACCAAACTTTGGTACACAGCAGACTGGGATTTCTGGTTAAAGATTTCTTCAGTAGGTCCAGTGGGCTATTTCAATAAAACCTTAAGTTGTTTTAGGATACATTCAGAGTCTCAGACAGTACTGGGTAGTAAGAGTATCGATGACTTCCGGCAACAATTAGAACTTCCCTTTTATAAATATCTTGAAGAATGCTGCTTGCCTGAAGTGGAAAAAAAACGGTTGTTGCCGCTTGGCAGGTTTTCGATAGAAGTTAACATTAGTTTGGCTTCAAGGTTCAACGGCTTAAAAGTCAATTGGTTTAGCTTGTTGATTGATTTTTTAAAGTTAGGACCGGTACGGCAATACCAATACCTAAACTATTCAAGGATAGTGGAACGTATTGGATCCAGATTGCGAGCCGGGTTTATCATAAAGCCATTGAGGTCATCTAAACCTTAGGGGCAACATTGGCGACTTACCCCAGCCCCGTATAATCGGCAAGCATAACGATCCATAAATATATATGGACTCCACCTGATTAACAACGATATTTTTTCCAAAAATATACGCCTTGAAGCTGAACCATGAGCACAAAACACATCTCAAACTGCCGTCTTGTGAGAAATGCGGGTTAATGCTTGCGTGAACTCCTTTTTGCCGAACGATCAGAAGAACGCTTTTTTCGTTTACGTCGCCCCAAAGATGGCTCCATATCCACTAACTTTAAATCGATCTTACGTTCATCCAGATTAACCCGACTGACCACCACATTAATCGCATCACCCAGCTGAAAAACACGGCGACTTTGCTCTCCAACCAAGCGCTGTTTGGCCGCATCAAAATGGTAATAGTCATTTGAAAGATTGCGAATATGAACCAAGCCCTCAACGTAGAGATCTGACAACTCGACAAACAAGCCAAAGGCGGTGACTGTCGTTACAACACCATTGAAACTCTCACCCACACGATCACTCAAGTATTCACACTTTAACCAGGCAATCACATCCCATGTAGCTTCATCAGCTCGACGCTCAGTCAAGGAGCAATGCTCACCCGCCGCCAGCAAATCAGGCAGTTCATAGGGGTAGATATTTTTTTTGGCTATGCGCTTTGCACCACGAACACGCTCCACACGATCCGTGGTTTGATGACTGCGAATAACATGGCGTATGGCGCGATGCACCAACAGGTCGGGATAACGACGAATCGGTGAGGTAAAGTGGGTGTATGCACTGTATGCCAAGCCAAAATGACCACGATTTTCGGACTGATACATCGCTTGGCTCATAGAACGTAACATCATGGTTTGTATCAAATGGGCATTAGGGCGATCAGAAATGGACTCAATCAACGCTTGATAATCCTTGGGCGTTGGCTTATCGCCACCCCTGAGCTCCAACCCCATTTCACCAAGGAATTGCCGCAGATTAGCCAGTTTCTCGCCACCGGGACCATCATGTACACGATACAAACTCTCCAGCTGCTCTGATTGTAAAAAACGGGCCGTCGCCACATTCGCGCATAGCATGCACTCTTCGATCAGCCGGTGCGCATCATTACGTTGCACCGGCACAATTTGCTCAATTTTGCGTTGTGGTCCAAAAACAATACGGGTTTCAGTGGTGTCAAAATCAATCGCACCACGCAACAACCTCGCCTGCCGCAGTATTTTGTATAGCGAATGCAATTCGTGCAGATGAGGTATGACGTGTTTGTATGCTTTATTGCTGGCTTTTTTCGCGGCGTATTTATCCTTCAGCAATTCCGCCACCTTGGTATAAGTCAAGCGCGCCTGGGAATGCATCACTCCTTCATAAAACCGATAACTGCTGAGACGCCCCTTTGCGCTGATGGTCATTTCGCATACCATACAAAGGCGGTCGACCTGGGGCTTCAGTGAGCACAAGCCATTGGATAGCTGTTCGGGCAGCATCGGTACGACATGATCGGGAAAATAAACCGAATTGCCGCGTAGATAAGCTTCCTTATCCAAGGCACTGTTAACAGGCACATAGTGACTCACATCGGCAATAGCCACCCATAAACGCCAACCACCACTACGCTTGGCTTCGCAATAAACAGCGTCATCAAAATCACGAGCATCTTCCCCATCAATGGTCACCAGCGGTAACTTGCGTAAATCAATGCGATGCGACTTATCCAAATCACTGGGCTCAGCGTCCAATTGCTGAGCTTGTGCCAATACCTCTGCGGGCCAAATGTGGGGCAGCTCATGGGAACGAATGGCAACATCAATTTCCATGCCCGGCGCCAGATTATCGCCCAATACTTCTACAATAATGCCGCTGGCCTGCCGGTGCGTATCGGGTTGCTCTTGAATGCTGACCACTACCCATTGTCCCGATTTGACAATCATTGGGCCGCCCGCTTTTATGACAATATCGTGACTGATCCGGGGACTGTCCAGCACCACTACGCCATAATCGGCCTGATCCTCATAACGACCCACCACCTGATGGGTATTGCGCTGCAGCACTTCGTGAATATGCGCTTCACGCCGCCCCCTATGATCAATACCACAAACCTGCACCAAGACCTCATCACCATCGAAGACCTTGCGCATCTGTCGATTGTTGAGATACAGGTCGTCTGACCCATCATGAGTGACTACAAAGCCATAACCATCTTTGTGCCCAACAACATGTCCACGAATCAATTCGTTCTGTCGCACCAGGGAATAGGCCCCTCTTCGATCGTCAAGCAATTGACCATCCCGAAGCATTGCACGCAGTCGTCTTCGCAATGCTTCGATTTGCGCACCCTTTAACTTTAAATCACGCGCCAGTTGCACATGAGCCATCGGATGAGGATAGTGGGTAAGGAATTCCAGTATATATTCACGACTTGGGATCGGATCATCGTAACGATCAGCTTCTCGAT
Source organism: Gammaproteobacteria bacterium (assembly GCA_003353945.1). Lineage (GTDB taxonomy): Bacteria > Pseudomonadota > Gammaproteobacteria > Pseudomonadales > PIVM01 > PIVM01. Next base: position 19,107 of record PIVM01000075.1, on the reverse strand, counting down.
CAGCAAAAGGATCTTTTATTCGGTGGCGTTTTGCCATGGGAGTATGACTATTCCATCAGAGTGATAAAGAGTGATAAATCAGCGTACAATTGCAGCAGGATCATACAGTTATTAAAAAAACAATAAAACCATTATCTTGAGGATTGACATCCCCGCGCTGGATAAGTACAGTGCGCGGCCTGTAAGGTGGTTATGTACCCCCCTTATTCATCAGAAATGCCCAGGTGGTGAAATTGGTAGACACGCAAGCTTCAGGTGCTTGTGCTCTTCGGGGCGTGGAGGTTCAAGTCCTCTTCTGGGCACCAATATCTAGTCTCAAGTAATCCCATATCGTCCGCAATCCCTTGAAAATACTGACTTTCAACCCCATACTGTGTCCAAAGCAGTCCAAGCTTGTACCCCCTCAACCGCAACTAGTCGGGGGTATTAATGGGGGTGTTTTCTAGTTTTCCTTGTTTTGGCTGCTTATGTGTACCCCCAACTATGCTGGAGGCTGCAACATAATGGCGCTTACCGATCCAAAGATAAAACAAGCCAAAGCAAAGGATAAGGACTACAAACTATCCGATGAGAAGGGCTTATTCCTGCTGGTAAAGAAAACCGGCGCTAAATACTGGCGCATGAAGTACCGCTTTGCGGGTAAGGAAAAATTGATGGCATTTGGTGTTTATCCAGATGTCACCCTCAAAGAAGCAAGAGCGCACGGCGAAGAGGCTCGAAAACAGCTTAGAGCAGGTATCGACCCAAACGCAGCGAAAAAGGCAGAGAAGCAGAAAGAGAACAATAGCTTCGAGCTGGTGGCGCGTGAATGGTACGCCAAGAAAAAGCCCCATTGGTCAGAGAGTCATTGTGTCCGAGTGTTACGAGGCCTGGAAAACGATCTGCTTCCCTCGTTGGGTGATATGCCCATAGATATAATAAGCGCCTCTGATTTGCTCACGGCACTAAGAAAAATTGAGGCTCGTGAAGCATTCGAGTCGGCAAGAAAAGTCAAACAAATTGCTGGTCAGATTTTCCGCTATGGCATTGCTACTGCCAGATGTAAGCATGACATCTCTGCCGATCTCAGAGAAGCTCTACAGCAACCCGTAGTGAAGCACTTCGCAGCCATTACAGAACCCAAGGAAGTGGGCAGGCTAATGGTCGCTATAGATGGCTTTCAGGGTACAGTTACCGTGAAAGCCGCTCTTCAGCTCTCCCCTCTTCTATTTCAGCGCCCTGGCGAAATAAGGCATATGGAGTGGAAGGAAATTAACTGGGAGGAAGAACGCTGGGAGATTCCTGCTGAAAAAATGAAGTTGAGAGAGCCGCATATTGTCCCGCTCTGTAAGCAAGCTTTAGCCATTTTGGAGCAGCAAGAGCTACTTACCGGCAGAGGGCGCTATGTGCTCCCAAGTCAAAGAGGTGCGAGCAGACCATTAAGTGAAAATGGCGTGAGAGTGGCACTGCGTACAATGGGCTTTGATAACGAAACAATAACTCCTCATGGTTTTAGGGCGATGGCGCGCACCATATTGGATGAAGTGCTGGGCTTTCGTGTGGACTGGATAGAGCAGCAGTTGGCCCATGCGGTTAAAGATGCCAACGGCAGAGCGTACAACCGGACAAAGCATCTTGAGCAGCGAAGAAATATGATGCAAAAGTGGGCGGATTATTTGGATGATCTACGATTGCAGGTAAATAGCGACAACATTATTTCCTTCATAAGGGCAAAGGACTAATGATAGTCACGGCGCAAGAATTGGCGCCTTATTTCCCCGAAGGGACTTCTTTGGACAAGCTCAAAGAACTGGCCAAAATAATTGAAAATCATGCTGAATCTCATATTCAAATAGTAAAAATTCGTGAAAGAGAAAAGAGTGAATATCAAAAGCTAAAAAAAGCCAGAAATGCTATAAACAAAGCTATTGAAACCCTATATGCAGCAAGGGATGGATTTGATCCTGATAAATTCAAAACTCTAATTGAAGATCCAGAAAATGAAAAAGAGGCCAGCGAGTTATTGGCAAAGGGTTGGCGCGCCAGTGGTGAAGAGGCCACGCAACTGTTCTCAATGGCTCAAGATTTACATAGAGATACCTTTACAACTATCGCGAAAGAAATTATCAGATGTATTCCAGAAGAAGAGCCTAAGTCAGTAAGCAAGAAAGCCTTAGAGCAGTTTTTTGAAAATATACGTTATTTTTGTCAAGCGATTGATCCAAAAATGAGCTGGTATACATATTCAGAATACGATAGCGAGTACAGCGGAGAATTCTTTTCTATCTGCGCCTTAATTGTTAGGAGACTGGGAGTAGATATTGCAGATAGCACAATTAGTAAGTATCTAAAAGAAACGGTAAAGCCGAACATAGAAACAATGTTAGCCGTGCATGAAGAATTGGAACGTCAAGGGAGAGTGCCGAGTGTTTTTCTAATGCCTGCCCATGAGTTAGAAGAGCTAAAATCCAAGGTACAAAAAAACAGGAAAAGGTAAAAGCTGTACTTTATACCTGCCAAGAATAATCATATATCCTCCATAACCATGTATTAAAGACCTAAGGAGTCTAGCATGGTTAATGAAAAAAGCTCTCAAATTCTCCCTGAAAAAGGCTTTATCCGTCTGCCAAAAGTACTACAGCTTATCCCTGTAGGAAAAAGCACATGGTGGGCAGGTATTAAATCTGGCCGCTTCCCTCAAGGCGTAAAAATCACTCCGCGTACAACGGCTTGGCGAGTTGAAGATATATCCAAGTTACTTGAGACATTGAGTAACGAGGGGGCTGAGTCATGAAAAAAAGTGCTCCTTCAATAAGTCTCAAGTTAGTAAATAGTATTCCTCGTGTAAATAGCAGACTAATTTCCAGTCGGCTCAATATTAAGCACAAAAATATATTGGCTACGTTAGATGCTTACCTTTCAGACTTTGAGCAGCTGGGGGTTGTCGCGTTTGAAACGCGAAAACCTCAAAAGGGAGGCAAAGGAGGCAGGCCAGAAACATTTGCTCTACTTAACGAAGATCAAACTTATCTGTTACTGACATACTGTAGAAACACTAAAACAGTACGTCATTTAAAAATTGCCCTAGTTAAAGCATTCGCCAGTACAAGAGAAGCGGCAATAGCCCATGCCGATTATTTGCCCGGTTATAGGCGCTGTCATGACGCCGTACAGAAGCTTGTGGAGTCATCTGATAGCGCCACGCCAATTCGAATTCATCATATGAACATAGAAAAGATGATCAACCGATTTTTTTCCTTAGGGCCTGGCACTAGAGCAAGACAGCCGGCCCACATCAAAGCTGCGCTATCAATGGCAGAAAACATAATTGGTCATGCTTACGAGCAGACAATAACTTCAGGTGGCAACCATAAAGCAGCCTACAGAAAGGCAAAAGAAAGCCTAAACCAGTTTATGGCAGTTACCATGCCACTGGCAGGACTGGGATTAAAATAATGAAAAATCACTACCTAGTCGAAGTTACACAGCAACAACATATTTTTGTATCAGTTGAGGCGACCAATTCATCAGAAGCAATTGAGCTAGCACTACAGCAACAGGGCAAGATAGAGCAGCCATATCCACCGGAAATTGAGCAGATAAAAGCTCGAATTATTAGGGGCGAATAATAGCGGAAAAAGTTAGTTCACGATTCCCTAGAAGGCTATTGATTGGTTGTGATGGACGATACTGGACACTCCACTGGGGTTTTTTACCCCTAGAAATCGAAGCGAAAATGAAACAGAGCTATGGCACGTTTAGCTCGCAACGTAAGTAGGCACTTATTGTCTGCTGGGTAATTAATAATATCATATAGGCTTGTAATACGATGAAGCATGTAATCACTCACAACTGGTACTGGTACGCAGACAAAGCATGGCGCATCAATGCCAAGGGTAAAGGAATTCGCACAGACATTTTGCGCCAACTACTAAAGCAGCTGATAACAATGTTTGAGTTTCACCGAAAGGTATTTATGCTGCGTTTTGATCTGCATGTTTTTAGTTATACCGATACCAACAAGGATATAACTAACTTTAATCGACGCCTATTTAAACGCATTAAACAACGCTACAAAACCCCCCGGATAGGATTTGTCTGGGTTAGGGAGCAAGAGAAAGCCAAGAAACAGCACTACCACTACGTACTACTACTGGACGGCAGCAAGGTACAGCATCCGCACACAATACAAGAGTGGATTAGAGAAATATGGGGCGATATTGACGGCGCTTTTCATTGGGCTGGCTATCACAACATCAACCGTAAAGATGAAAACAGCATTCAAGCAGCCTGCTATCACGCTAGCTATTTAGCCAAGGCAAGAGGTAAAGGTTATCGCCCACCCCAAACAAAAGACCTTGGAAGCAGTCGCCTGAAAAAACAGGACGTTAAGAGGGTTAAAGTATATGAGGACTGAAAAAGGCCAATTTGCAAAAGGTCAGAGCGGTAACAAAAGTGGCAAACCAAAAGGTACTCGTAATAAGGCGACTCTAGCAGCGCTGTCTTTGCTCGAAGGCGAGGCCGAGACCCTGAGTCGAAAAGCTGTAGAAATGGCGCTGGAGGGTGATACGGCCGCTTTAAGGTTGTGTCTTGAAAGAATTGCACCACAAACCAAGGAGCGGCCGCTAGAAGGATTTAAACTGCCAGCCATCAATGATTCCAAAAGCGCTATGAGCGCCCTTAATACTGTTGCTCAACATTTGGCTGGTGGTGAGTTGCTTCCCAGTGAGGCCGCAGCTATTTGCCGCTTATTGGAACAATACAGAAAGCACTTTGAGACTACTGAATTACAGCAACGCATTGAGGCTCTAGAGGATACGTTAAAATTGAGGACTACTAATGGCTAATACCAAGGAGCTAACAAAGCAGTATGAACAGCTTAGCGAGAAAGAACGGGCGGCCTTAATGATTACTGCCGACATAAACAATGATGACCATGAATTCAGAAAGCTGAAAGCTTCTGCTCCAGTTAAATGGTTCCGCATTAAAGGAGATAGGGAAAGTGAAATTGGAAGCGCATGGCTTTTAGCGCATAAAGATTATTTGATCAGTAAAAACTTTCTTCTGCGAAGACTCCTGATGGCTGGCAATCTAGGAAAAGAAGAAGCAGTCCATTTTTACACTGCTCTTCTTTTGCAAGAGCAGGCCGCACTGGACTTGGCATTCTATGATGTACTGGCAGAGCACAACCTTCCTATTTACCAGGAGCTGCTAGAAGGTTTTTGTTGTGAAATATCGAATAAATGGACAGAGCTTGCCGAAAATGAAAGTATTAAGCGGGGTGAGTTTTATAAGGAATATTCAGCGTTGTTTTCAGCTACCTGCACGGCCAGCTTATAGCTTTGCTCTTATGGTTTAAATAGTTGATTCCAGCATCCTATCAATTGTCATTCCGAGAGCGCGATAGAAGACTGGAAGTGTCGATGGTAAGGTGGCCGTTATTTACTTCAATAACACTAAGACTTACCGACTGAAGATAGAATTTCAACAAGGCGGGTATCGGGCGTCAAAAGCATTGACAAATATCAATGCATGATCCGTAATTTGATCATTTTGGATTGAATGAAACGAATTTCCGGCTGGAGGAAAATCAGTGACACAAGAATTTGAAAATCATGTTGCACATGCAATCGAAAAAACCTCAAATACGGCTCGCACACTAACCTATCCCTTATTTGCATTCGATCAGAGAGGACAACCAGAACTGTATGCGACGTGCATTTTTATTGAACTCGATGGCAGTGCCTATCTGATAACAGCAGCACATGCATACAGGGAAATTACTCAAACAGGCAGCGACTTATGGGTCGGTACTGAAATTGGTATTGATGGTGTGGAGGGCACCTTGATTATCACCCCACCAAATAATAGGAGTGATGAGCTTGATATCGCAGCAATCAGAGTAAAGAAAGAGTTCATAGAAAAACATAAAGTTAATTTAATCCCAATGAATATGACGTGCGCTGGCAGCGAACCATTAAAAGAGCCGGACTACTTGTGCGTTTGCGGATATCCAATATCAAAGAACAAGCAGTTTAAAGCACTTATGAATACACCCATGTGCTTTGATGCCTACTCTTTTGCTTATGCGATCAGACCTAAAGAGCCCGGGCAATTCGAAGAACGTAACAAGAACGCAAATATTCACATCGCTTTTAGCTATCAGAAGACTGGTAGGGACCATAAGAAAGAGAAAAGGAACCCTCCAAATCCCACGGGTTTAAGCGGAGGTGGATTATGGTACATACCAGATTCATTCAGCCCGCATAATATTTATTTGGCTGGAATTCTTATTGAGTACCACAAGGAGGGAAGAGTTGGATATGCGACTAAGATTGAGAGGGTGTGGAGGCTTATAAGAAAAAATTTCAACTAGGCTTCCGTGCAATTTTACTATCGATAAACGACCGTTTTTCCCTTCGAAAAGCTGAAGTTCAGAAGCGACGGAATTGGGTGGCAATCTGAAGAACAACTCCTTACACTGCTCTTCTTTTGCAAGAACAGGTCGCTCTAGACTTGGCATTCCATGATGTTCTGGCAAAGCACAACCTTCCCTTCACCTACAGATACCCAAAAGCATAAAAAATATTTTTCATGCTCTCCTATTTTAAATAGGGAGCAAAGTAAGATTCAGTAGCATCCAATGCGCTTACGTAAAAAGGACCGCAATCGCGACCTTGATTAGCAAACTCTGCAACTGTAGCCAAAATTAATACATTATCTTCATTCGCTAGTTGGGGGTATGCGCCGTATGCTAAGCAAAAGAGATCAATATAGCGGTTTGCTGGGGTCGGATGGATATCAAGGTAGGCTGTTGGATGACTGCCGAGATATGCACCTCCCTCAAATACAGCTAAAGCATCTTCCCTCGTAATATCATTACGTAGCATTAGAATGGCACCAATCTCATCAGCTAACTGTTCTGACATGCCAATGCTAACGGGGATGTTATAGTGATCCACAAATGTGTGTCCTAATTCGTGAGAAAAAGTATATAAGAAAGCATACACACCGTAGAGAGTACCTAGCTCATCATCGAGAACTTGGCTAATCCCCCATCTCACTGTATCTGCCAGTAATTCACGGCACATAATAACTTCTGAGTTAACCGCATCATAAAAAGCATTGATAGCGCCACAATCTCTTAAAATAATTGTCACTTTTCGATCTGGAAGGCCGTATGTCTCATTCAACTCATCAGCCAGTCTCTGAAAAGCTCCCTCTAATTCAACGTCTACTTGAGAATCTAAAAGGTTGGTTGGTTCTGATTGAACGATAAAATCAAATCTATCAGTTATCGTATTATCAGGTGCTGTATTGTCTGGGGGTGTACTGGCGACATCATTATCAACAGGTGCTGTATTGTCTGGGGGTGTACTGGCGACATCATTATCAACAGGTGCTGTATTGTCTGGGGGTGTACTGGCGGCATCATTATCAACAGGTGCTGTATTGTCTGGGGGTGTACTGGCGGCATCATTATCAACAGGCGCAGGATCACTGCTACCGCTGCCCCCGCATGCAGTTAATAGGCTAAAACAAATAATTAACACTACATTTTTCATAAATCTCTCCTTGATTGATTTCAATTGTGATTCGCTTGTGATCTATGCCCCGGTGCCAGTTCGACTTGGCACCGTTCGTATTCTTAATGATTTGTTAATGGTCAGCATCATGCATGCCATTGAAAACACTCGTCAACTAAATAAATTGATTTCCCTCAAAGTCCTCTCTGTTTGCTCTGGGGTTGTGGGTAAGACAATTTATGTTCAAGAGTGCGCTGGTTTAAATCAAGCTGGTGGACTTGTTAATGACTGGTTGGGTAAGTGTGATTTCTGGGGGTATATATGGGGGTATATTAATATACATGCTTTATATTAATTTTAATAATCAATATGTTAGGACTGGTGTGCGTGTCCTCTTCTGGCACCATACATAACTTATTGTTTTTATTTATAATAAGCGCAAAAGAAAACGCCGAAATTTCAAGAGAGATTTCGGCGTTTTTTGTATTGAGACCAGATTGAGACCAAGTTGAGACCACATAGTAAATATAACCCGAGTGGTGTGCTGTGCGAAATGCTATCTCAAGCAGCCATCGGCAATTTGTAGTGACCACGACAATGTGATTTCCATCGATAATGATCAAGTGAAACGACTTTCCTAGCGGCAGTTTCGTCTGCAGCCATTGCATTTGGCGTTTTCCATGCCAACGAAGAATGTGCTCGTGTCCCGTTATAAAACATTTGATACTGATCGAGCTTGCGCTATAAATCATACTTGTCAAAGAAAAACAGGTGATCCAAATGTTCGCGTCGGACATTACCTATCAACCTCTCTACAAACGGATGGCTTAGGGGAACGTGTGGCACCGTTTTAATTTCTTCTATACCCAATATTCGAAGGTTTGCTTTCCAGCAATGAAACTTAAAAATTGGATCATTGTCACTACTGATATAGGTTGGAAGCTCTTGACCTGAAATAATCTTATTAAACATCCTGCAGTACGCGACACCGTCGGGATCACCAGCATGCACAGCAAACCCAATGATTCGCCGCGTGTATATATCCATGATCACCATCGCCCAGTATGACCTCAGATTAATTGACTCACAACGGAATAAATCTCCTGACCACAGGCTATTTTTATGTGTCCTATGAAGGTTAGCCATGACGGTCCTTCGCCTTTGCCCGGATCATCTTTGAAGTGGTTCCGTAAGATTCTACCAACAGCAAAGCGACTAATGGCAATTCCGAAAGCTTCATATATCTGCATTGATATCCGACCATAATCCATACGCGGATTCAGCCTCCTCATCTCAATCACAAGGTCAATTATTTGTTGATCCGGGATCCTTCTTCCCGGCTTTTTATTGCCTCTGTTGGAATAGAGGTGTTGATACTTTCGATTGACCAGAGCCTTATGGAACTTCAATAACGTGGCTGGTTTTAGGATGATAGCAACTTTACTCATGCGTTGCTCGCCGATAAAGAAAGCAGCAAGCCCAAAGAAAAAGCGGTCATAAGTTGTCAGTGTCGGTGCTCGCTGGCGACCACGAGACAGCGTGATGAGATGCTGTCGCAGTGCCATGTTTTCAGCCATGACAGCCTTAACACCACCAGGTCTTGAAAGCTTGATCAGCGTGATAAGTATGTGCAGAAACAGCTCCTGTTTTTCTCTCATGAACTCATTCTACGTTTCCATGTCGAAAACACAAGCATCGCCAATGTACTGAAAGTTGAGTAAAATTAAGAAATCGCACAGCACAGGTTTTTAATGTTTTTTCCGCTGAATAATTACTCCAGTATTACAATTGATACTGTCGCCTCGTACATAGCAAAGCAAGTAGTAAACGAATTAGAATCAACAATCATTAAAGCCAAGGAGGGCCTGATCATGGCAGGTGGAATAAAAGGTAGTTCAGAGCGTTTCGATTTACGGGACAAACCAAAGCAACCAGACTACAAGGAAGAGAATAAACTTGAACAGAAAAAAGCAGACATAAAAACCCCTCAGTAATTTGGCACGCTACAACTGGCTCGAACCGTGTTTTTTATTTCTTCTTCAGTATCATTTGCTCGCTACTGATTCCTGTTGTGTCTATGTCGACAGTCTCTCCATTGCTGACTCGTCGAGTATCAACATTTTCTAAACTGACGGAAAAGGTTTTATCGGTCGATGCCTTAGAACCCCCTGTGCCACAGCCCGCGAACATCAATCCTGAAAAACATAGTGCCACAATTCTAGCTGCATTATTCATAACTTTATTTCTCACTATCTCAATATTAGAACTGGTAGGTCACCAAAAAGTTTGTATCACCAATCGTTAATTGGTACGGCTGTGATAGGCTAAATGTTAGCTCGCCATTATCGCTAAGGTAATTTCCGGTCGCGATTCGTTCCGAGGCTTCCGGAATGCCGTTATTATTAGCATCTCGATACAGTGAGACATTACCTATATCAGTCGTTTCATTGATTGAACCTGAAGCATTGATGGTCAATTCGTGAACCTGAGCATCGGTTGAATCGCTCGTGAGATTAAAACTAAATACCACTAGCTCACCGTCGCCACTCGAAAAGACGGTGTCGCCAAGTTCATTGTTTGAAGCTGAAACAATGGGCTCGGAAATAATCTGTACAGCAGCGCCACCTGGATCAACTATTTTGCCATTTGCTTCGTGGTCAGCATCATTTGCACCGCCGTCCTCAATGGTGAGTTCAACACAAAAGTGTCCTTCATTGAGCCCAGGAAGGTATGAAACGTCACCGGGTGATGGACACACACCGGCTTCTCCAGAGGTTGAATAGAGTTGGTTATTGTCGTCAATCGCAAAATCCTGCCAGCCGTAAGTCGAATTCAGCTTACGATAAGAGGCATTCGCTGGAATCGCCTGATGAAGCGGAATGACCAGCTGCACGCTACTACCTACTGGCGAGACATGACGAATTTCAAAATCAAATAATCCGCCGACGTTGGTAAAGTCTGCATCGTTGCCGTATTGCATAAACAGATCACTATTGGACAAGGTTGTAGCACTCACCAATGCGCCGCCATCGGCATCAATCAATGCAACCTTACCCAATGACAATGACGGGCCGTATTCAACTTGCATTAAGTAACTATTATCGTAGGTACCATCAAAGTCGCTGGCGCTTCCTACCTGCTGTTGCAACCAGTTTGAGCCTTCGAACTGGTCAAGGTAATCAGCAATACCGTCAAAATCTGAATCCTGATGGCCCTCAGCCAGATCACTGATGCCATCGCCATCTGAGTCTAAATTGGCGGAAAGAGTAGGATAGCTTTCAATAACTCTCAGATTGAGAGTCGCGCTGACTATTTCACTCGGCACGCCGTCGTCCGTCACGCTCACTTCGACAGTGTAAACGCCGATACTCACATTCGCCGGATTAAAAGTCAGTGTCATCGGGTTGTTATCGCTGTCCGCCAGTAAATTATTACTCGCGCTCCAGTCAAATACGTGTGAGTCGGCTGGGTTTAAATCGTCGACTGCTACGCTAATCGTCACCGGACCATCGGCGGCACTCACGGTCGTTACCGGTAGGCTATTTTGCTCTGCGCTCAGGGTTAAGCGGGGCGCAATATTGGCTTCCGTAATGGTCAGTAGATGTTGCGCGTTTACGCCCATCACCGCATTGACCGGATCGGTTAAAGTGACGATTAGTTGCTCATCGCCTTCAACGATCTGATCGTCTACTATCTGCAGCACAATCTCAGCTTTAAGGCCTTCTTCGGCTCCCTCCCCAAAAACAGGCTCTTCAAAAACAAGCGTTCCTTCGATTTCAGAAGATTGTTCGGTGACATTGGAGTCGTTAGAAAGCGCATAATCCGCCAAGTCGACCGTACCGCTAATACTATACGGAACAAGTACAGGGTAGACCGGCGCATTGCCAGATAAAGTCACACTCACCGTAACCAGGTTGTCTTCGCTGCTGATTTGAGTTTTGCTCAACATAACCTGAGGATTAACATGAATCGTCTGAGTTGCAATAGTCCGGTTGCCCGCTGAATCCTCTGCTAACCAGTTAATCAGATGATGTCCAGGAGGCAAATGAGTACTATCCAGATTAACCACCACTACGCTACCGTCGATATTATCGGCCGCGCTGATATTAGTCATCGGAACAGCGGTTAACGGACCGCGCGAATCAAGCGTGATTTCTGTGGTCAAGCTGATCACCGGTGATTCGGTATCGGTGGCGCTGAGATATTCATTCAAATTCGTCACGCCATCATTATTTGCGTCCAGATCGGCATCGGCAGCATCATTCGGATTGAGCGCGTGATCGACTTCCCAACCATCGGGCATACCGTCATCGTCGCTATCGTATTGATAAGGGTCAGTCGCTGCGATAAATTCTTCACGATTAGTCAAACCATCGTTATCCAGATCTTCAATCGCATCGCTGGCGTTTTGCGGATCCAGTCCGAATTCAATTTCCCACACATCGGGCAATCCATCGGCGTCGCTATCGGCGCTGTCACTTATTGCAGAAGTTACAAAGCTGACAATTTCGCTGCGGACTGTTTCTCCCAGTAGATTGAAAGCAGTGACTTGCACATAATAAATAGTCGCCGGATCGAGTTTCGTCAGATTGACTTGATGATTGATGTCGGCATCGATGTTGGCTTCTTTATCCAACAATTCATCAACGCTGCGACCATAGCTCACCTGGCCGAATGCGCTCAGCGAATTAGTCCACTGAATCTCGACAGAGTCTGTTGAAATAAAGTCGATGGTAGGCTGCGTGGCAAAATTTGGCGCCGGCAAATTACTGGCACTGCCCGAATTAAAGTTGATTAATTGAGATTGTGATTGATTACCCTCAGTATCGGCCAACACATAGCGTACTTCATAGTCGCTGTTGGGGGTTAATTCGTGGAGCAAGAACTGATGCGTTTGCTTTTCTTCTAATGCACCAACTGCCAACCAACTGGTGGTTCCAACACGTCGATACTCAACGAATGCCACTGATAATTCATCAGCCACGAGTTTCAGCATCGCTATTTCGCCATAACCATCAACCTCTGGTGTCCCCACGGTGACCGGAGGGGCTGCGTCAGCTCCACCTGTAACTACGCCGCCGTCGATAGCCTGACTCGCGGTATAACCATGGTGATCGGTGGAGAAAGCGGCACACTCATAAGTGGTAGCCACTTGTAAACCGGTTAAGGTCAATGTGTGCTTTTTGGTTCGCTTAGCGTTACTCACTTCTAGTGTACCGGCCGCACTGGTGCACACTAGACGGGCATCGGCATTAACATCAGTGACCCAGTAAACCGTTAATTGACTGCCGGTCAGCTTAAGAACTTCAACCTCTGACATAAAGTGCGGATTGCCCTGATGGCCTCTCACTTTAGTGCGGAACGACATAATTTCGCTCATCGCCAGATTGCCTTCAGCATCGGAAGTCTGCACCTGGAAATAATAAATCGTATCCGGTTGTAGGCCGGTTACCGGCAAATTATGGAAAGTGTTTAATCCATTTTTACTTTCGACCTGATCCAGTGCATTGCTTGAAGTACCTATTACTAGACGCGTCGTCGCCGGTTCACTGGTATTCCATCGAATCACCACGCTTTGATGGGTGATATTCTGTATCAAGGGGCTACCGATAATGGTTGGCGCGGTCGTGTCGGGCGTCGCCAATGTGGTGAAGCTGATCGGCAAACTTGTGGTGGGACCATTGCCGTGCCTGTCAGTTGACGAAACCGTCAAGGTATAGGTGGTCTCCGGAGTGAGATCGGCTAACGGCATTGAATGTTGTTTCACATAATGATTGTCGCTGACCACATGATATTGACTACCGTCATTGTAGGATACGCCGCTAGTGGAGGCTTCATCGGTGGTCCAGATCACCGTTGCGTGGGTATCGGAAATATCGATTACCATCGGTATCAGCTGTATCACCGGCGCAGTCACATCCGGCGCGGGTAACGTGGTGACCACCAACGGTTGGCTCTCTGTCGGTCCGTTACCTTGTTCATCCGTGACTTCGGCGATAACGGTATAGGCAGTGTTCGGGCTTAGACCATCAATGACCAGTTGGTGGCATAGTGCCAATGTGGGTAGCGCAAATAAAGAGCTATCCACCGTTATACCTTCTACCGTTAAGAAACCAGTCACAGGCTCATCAGCACACAATGACAGGGTGAATTGCTCATGAGTGATATTGGACGCGAGCGGACCTTCGAGAATTAATGGCGCTCGATAATCCGGGGTGGCCAGAGTAGTAAAACTGGTACTCAAAGTATCGCTGGCTCTGCCATCTTTATCCAATGAATGCACATCTGCCAAGTAAAGGGTTTCCGGCTCAAGATCGGTCAGGACGACACTATGATTGGTGGTTAACGGCGATGTCTCATAACGTCGACCGTTTGATAAATCAACCACACTGGTGGCGGGTTTATCGCTTAACCATTCAACCACGGCGGAGTGATCGGTGATATGTTTCACAAAAGGCCCTGCAATTATTTTTGGCACGGCAAAATCGCTGTGAATTAGCCAGATATCTTCGCTGGTTTCCTGCGAGATAGTGTGGCTCACATTGGTGATTGCAAAACCTGAAAGCGCAGGTGGATTTACTGAGATATCGGTTGCTTGATTGGTAAACAGACCGAATGCAAACTCACCATTACTCGTGGTAATCGCATTGCTGTTGGCGCCATCGCCACTGTTTTCCATATAGTAGCTAATCGAATTTTCCGAATAGGCGTGATCAATTCTCAATTTGACGCCGGGAACGATGACACCGTTGGCATCCATCGCTTTTCCGGATAAAACTGAAATCGGCAGGGTCACATCGATTGACGTATTGGCGAAGACGCTAATATTTTTAGGCTGGTAATATACCGCAGCAAAATCTGGCACCGGATAAGTTGCGCTTACGTCCGCGCCGTCAACTTGATTCACCGGTTGTAGATAAGGCCTCAATTGGTAGTTGCCCGCTGCCACCTTGAATTCGAAATAACCATTGGCGTCGGTCAGCACAGGCGCATCGGCAAGTTGACGATTACTCTGGTTGTGCACCGTGACCATCGTATTGTCTATCGGATTGCTTTGTTCATCATTCAGGTAACCCGATAGCGTGAATGGCTGCGCCAAGACAAATGAATCGGTGGTGTCTTGAGTAATTAAATAATCGCTGATGAGGGTTGCGCTAACCACTTTGTTATTGAGTGGCGGAACGAAATTAATATCGGTGGCCTGATCGGTAAATAGCGCCAATGAAAACTCGCCATTGGCATCGGTTTTTGCAAGACTCACTAGCGATTTTCCCTGACTCTCCAGATAATAAACCGTATCACCGTTGCCATTCGCTTTATGCGCGATATGGCTGATAGTCACTCGAGTATTAGCAATCGGCGAGCCGTTTGCATCGGTGGTTGTACCGCTTAAAACAGCCATGGGTAAGACTACATCCTGTAGCGTAGCCCCAGTGACTACGACATCTTCTTCAGCGTATAAAACCATCGCAAAATCAGGTAGTGGATAAGCCGGTCTCTGGCCTTCGCCGCGTCCAAATGGATTGAGGTGGGGTTTAATTTTATAGCTGCCGGTTTCAACCTGAAATTGGAATAAACCATTGGCGCCGGTGTAAACCGCCTGCCCCACTTGATCGCCGCTGTCCTGCTGGTGCAAGCTCACTTTAGTGTTATCAATCGGGCGTCCCTGAGTATCTTTTAACGTACCGTAAAGAGACACACCTTCTAGCAGAGTGAAGGTTTCACTCGCGTCAGCTGACAGACTGTAATCATTGATAGAGGTTACTGCCAGGTCAGTTCGGTTTGCTGGTGGGCTTAATAAAATATCAACCACCTGATCGGTAAACAGGGCGAATTCAAAGTTGCCATTGGCATCGGAAAGCGCGTTACTTGATGCGTCTGTGGCATAGTTTTCAAGATAGTAATCCTGGGTTGTGGTTGAGAACTGATGACGGATCGAAAGTCCGACTCCTGCAACGGGATTACCCAGGTTATCCCGTGTCTGGCCAGACAGTAATGCAAACGGCAGGGTGACATCCAGAGAGGTGTCTGAGCTCATCTGAATGTTTTGCGGGCCGTGGAAAATAGCGGCATAATCGGGCACCGGATAAGCCGGAATGACTGGCCCAGTTTCTGAATTAACAGTTGCTGGGTTAAAAACATCCACCAGTGGTCGTAACTTATAGGTTCCCGGCGCGACTGAAAACTCAAAATAACCGAGCGTGTTGGTGCGAACACTATTGCCCACCTGATTGCCGGTGGTTTGCTGGTGTAGACTGACCTGAATATTGTCGATCACGCGGCCCTGACTATCTTTAAGATAACCGGACAGCGTTAACGCATCACCAATCAACGTAATTAAATGGACTACGTCACGATCGGCAACACTAATCGGTTGTAGCGTTGGGTTGCTTAACCCACTATCAGCCGGTGGGGTAACGCCGATAAAATAGTCAGCGGCGAGCATATTTTCGAACAAATAGGCACCATCAGCCGGTGTGGTGACGGAATCTAAAAATTGTTTCTGGCTGTTGTAAATGGCCACTTCTGCGCCTGTAACAGGAACACCTTCGCCGCTAATAATTCCGCTCAGGCTGATCCCAACAGGCTCTACCGTTGGCGGAGTTATAATTTCGGGAAGATCACACGCATCACCGATGCCGTTATTATCGCGGTCGGCTTGATCGGCATTGGGGATCAGCGGGCAATTATCGACATCATCCAGTACACCGTCATTATCAAAATCATTATCGACCACTATCGGCGTATCACAGACATCTCCAATACCATCATTGTCGCCATCGGCTTGATCCGCATTGGGGATCAGTGGACAATTATCAGCATCGTCCAATACACCGTCATCATCATAGTCATCATCAGAGACTTCGGGCGCGTCGCATACGTCACCAACACCATCATTGTCGCCATCGGCTTGATCGGCATTGGGGATCAGTGGGCAATTATCAACATCGTCCAGCACACCGTCATTATCAAAATCATTATCCGGTACTAATGGCGTGTCACACGCATCGCCTATGCCATCATTGTCACTATCCAGTTGGTCGGTATTAGCATTCACTGGACAATTGTCGACGTCATTTAAAATGCCGTCTTTATCAAAGTCGTTGTCGATCACATCCGGAGGATCACAAGCATCGCCTGCGCCGTCATTATCGCTATCGAGTTGATCTGGATTAGGCGTTAGTGGGCAATTGTCCACCTCATTTAAAACACCGTCATTGTCAAAATCATTGTCAAAATGAAGCGTTGTGAAGTTGATGATTGCACTGGTGGTTTTTTCGCCGAGGATATTAAACGCATCAACTTGCACATAATAAACCGTATTGGCATCCAGGTTATGCAGAGTGAGGCTATGGTCGGTGACGTTTTGATTATCCGCGCGTTGGCTTACTAAATTGGTTGCGACTTTACCGTAACGAACATTGCCGGAAGAAGGCTCCATTGTTCGCCAGCTGACGGTAGCACTATGTTCACTAATATTGCTGATAACCGGTTGTAAAGTAAATATGCAATCAGGGATCGCCCCTGGTGCAACCGTGTTAAAATAACCGGCTGGACATTGTGCGCTATTACCGGCGATATCGGTCAGGGTGATTTGTTGTTCGTACTCCGTTTCAGGCAGTAATCCGGTTAACAACAGTGAATCCTGAGTGGCTAAATCGAGCGTGCCGTTTTGCAACCAGTCGGCGCTATTAAGCTGGCGATAATTGACTACCGCGGTAGTCAGTTCATTCGATGCCCAGCTAATCTGCGCGGAATCGACAAAACCGGTCACGGAAGGCTCTGCGCTACACTCTGGCGCTTCGGTATCCGGCACATCGGCCGTCGTGCCTTTGAGAGCGGCGCTAACTTGATTACCTAAAATGTCTGATGAATACACCCTGCAGGAATAAATGGTACTGGCATCTAAACCCGTCAACGTTAACAGGTGTGATGTAACTCGCTGTGGATCACTGATTTCAAAAGTAATTTTTTCAACCGGTGGCTCTGCTGGCGGAACTGGCGGCGCAGTCTCACCGTCAAATTCGACGTTGAGTAACAAATTTGGCGAACCGTTTAAGCCGCTGATTTTATCTGCGGCCGCGTATCCTTTTATACTGGCAGCGACTTCCGCAGGCGTTGAATCAGGATGTGCCTGTAAATACAGCGCGATCACGCCCGCCACATGGGGTGATGCCATCGATGTACCGCTAATGGTATTGGTGCCGCCGTTACTCCAGGTGGAAGTAATACTTGAACCTGGGGCAAATAAATCAATGCATGAGCCCCAGTTGGAAAAGCTGGAACGGCTATCGGATGAAGTTGACGAGGCAACGGTAATGGCCGCCGGGACTTTGTTGGGCGATCCAGAGCAGGCGTTAATATTTGAATTGCCAGCGGCAACTGCAAACGTAATTCCAGCGTCAATCGCTCTATCGACAGCGGCATCAAGCGCGGCAGAGTTGCCTCCACCCAGGCTCATATTAGCGACCGCAGGAAATTTGGCATTAGCGGTTACCCAATCGATACCCGCGATCACACCAGAACTTGTACCTGAGCCGTTACAGTCTAGAACTCTTATTGCAGTGAGTGTTACATTTTTCGCTACACCCCAGGTAGTGCCGCCAACGGTGCCAGCTACATGCGTGCCGTGTCCATTACAATCGGAGGCGTCAGCATCGTTATCGATGTAATCCCAACCACTGACGGCGCGTCTGCCAAAATCGCTATGGGAGGTGAGTATGCCGGTATCAATGATATAAGCATTAACACCACTACCGTCTAGCGCGTAGTTGAAATCATTATTGAGCGGTAAGTCTGCCTGGTCGATGCGATCCAGGCCCCAGGTCGCACTATTTTGAGTCACAGTAGCATGCATGACCTGGTCTTGCTCTATCATCAAAACACGCGGATCTTTGCGCAGGGAGTGTAACTGTGCGGCTTTCATTTTAAGCACAAAGCCTGGAACGCCATTTGAATATCGGCGTAAAGCTTTACCTTTGACTTTGCTGGAAATTTCATCCGACAAGGCTTTCACAGCAGCCTTGCGTTGCGCTCGAAACTGTTTTCTAGATTGCCCGTCACGCTTTCTTGATAGTCCATAACGCTTTTTTGATAGTACGTAACGCTTTGCGTTATTCGTTGAAGCAGAACTGACCTCGTCATCCGTTTGCTCTTTTAGAATCACGATATATTGATCGTCGATCGATTGAGTAGGCGCAACAGAATAAAATGGTGCCAACTGTTCATCACCCGAAGATGCGTCTGCACCCGCAGCTGAAAAGGTATTTGCTTCTGAGGTACTATGACTGCCCTGCTCTGCTTCACACACCAGTCGACTATCGGCTTCAAGATTGGTTTGCCAACTGACGGTGAGTGAGTTGGTGGTAGCATTTTCGACATCTGGCCCTGCGATAATGCTAAGCGTTACCGGTATTGTTCCTGGTTTAAGCGTCTTAAATGAGAGCACATCGCTGGTGACTGTATTACCGGCAAGATCGGCTGACTCAACCCGGAAAAAATAAACCGTATCAGCGAGCAGCTTAGTCACGGGTACGCGGTGCTCGGTGTCAAATCCAGTTAGGCTAAATGTTTGATCAAGCGCATTATCGGCTAGCCCCAA
>PIVM01000573.1 GCA_003353945.1 Gammaproteobacteria bacterium | reverse complement strand
TTCGTTTTTTAGTTGATCGTCACGCCACTGATTTACTTCGTCGAGCGAACCGAACTTAGTAGTGTATCGTATAGTACATTTGTAAGTTTCACGCTCTGGAAAATGTGGATTAAAGTGTTTAATTATTCGCATAGTTATTTAGTTTAGTAGAAATCGTAGTAGATATCAATTACTTTAGATTTTTGTTCGTCATTTAATTTATCAAAGTCAGTATCGAAAAGATTCCAAGAGATTTTTAGTAGAGTATAAGATTTAGTACACATAGTTATTTATTTTTATTAGTTATTAATTTATTATATTATCCAAAGATAATCGTATTTTGTTTGTAGTTGAAGTAGTGAGAATCGAACTCACATTAACCATTACTTCAGATTTCCTATCCAGTTTGAGTGCCCACTTCATGGTTCGGATAGTCACCATTTTGAATTACCATCTCGTGCAGTTAGGTGAATAACCTTTTTCTACATAGTTAGAAAGTTTAAACTTCTTGAAAGATAGTATTATAGAGTGTATATGTTTTCTCATAATAAGATTTTTTTATAGGTGTATAATTATTTATTAGTTATTTTTATGGTTTTAGTGTACCACGCAAAGTGACAGTTTGTCATGACAAGTAGTTTATATTACTACTTTGTCACGAAGAACTACAGGAACTGAAGTGGAAGATGTATAAGATTTATACTTTTCAAAACAATTCATTGTATTTAATTTATCTTTCATTAATTCATATACAATATCGTGATTGTAAGTGTAAGTTTTACCACTTTTAAAAGTGACTTCAATAATTTGATTTTTTCCGATGAGTGATTTGCGAACAACAAATCTTTTTGATTGTAAATTTGACATAGTTATTATATTTATTAGTTATTATTATTTAGTTACATTATTATTATCCAATTAGAAACGTATTTTGTTTGTAATTATTTATTTTGATTTATAAATTGTTGTAGTATATTTTCTAATTCAATTTGTTGATTTGGTGACAAGTCGCCATATTGTAAATTGTTATCTTCACATATTGAAGTGAAATCGATGTAGTTTATTAATTGCATAGTTTTAATTTTAATTGTTATTATTATTTAGTTACATTTATATTATCCAATATAACTCGTATTTTGTTTGTAATTTTGTTTTGTTATTGAAAACTGTGACATTAGGGTATTAAGCTAAGTATAGTAAGGGGCTATTGTCACAGTTTTATTATTCATATTTGTATTGTTTGTTTGTTACTTACATTATTATTATCCAATGTGTATCGTATTCTATTTGTAATAAAAAAGCGTAAATGCTAGAGAAATATACAGTAAAAAATCCCGATATATATGAAAAATGGTTGAAAAAAGTCGGCGGGGATGGGTAAAAGGTTGCGTTTTTCCTCTCGGAGGACGTTCCCGGAGGAGAAATAC
>PIVM01000572.1 GCA_003353945.1 Gammaproteobacteria bacterium | reverse complement strand
GAGATGGGTTTCACCATTTTACTGGTTGCGTTATTGAAGTCTTGTATGCAGGATGCAATCAAATATATGTTTATATATAATCTAGATGCTTGGAAACAAAAACCCTACAAGGCTTCATTGTAAGCTCTATTTATAGCGCTTTGAATTGCCAATTACGAGGGAAGAATCAATGAGACGCTGCACTAGGTCGACATGTGATTGCTGGGGGAGCAAGGCAATATTCGACAAAAGCAACGATTATTGCCGGACATTTGGGTCATTTTCATGGAATGGCACATCCGCATGGCTGCGAAAGCCATCAAATTCCCTCTAAAAATGTTGCACTGATGCACAGTGCAATGCACAACATAGATGTATTCCAGGCGTGGCGAGTGGTCAACGGAATGGCCGTGTGCGGCAGAGCATCCTCGTTACTATTCGATCAGCCGACAAGAATAGTGGTAGAGCCGGCTGTTGAGAGGCGGACACAGACACGAATGCAGCGGCGCAAAGAGGCGGCGTTGCTGGTCGAGCATTGCATTCAGAAATATTTTCCAAAGGGACTGCCAAAGCGTATTGAACAAAGTGATATCGAATCCATTCAAGAGCTAATCATTGAAAATTACGACTTCGAATACGGGCGAAGCCGGTATGCACTCGCTTTACTGTGGCGGTTGATGTCTCGCCTGCGATATCGACAATATGTGGTTCATCTGCCACCTAGAATTCATGTGGTGGAACCGGAAGCGTCGCCGTTCAAGAAAGGATTTCCGGCTGTCTACGACCAAGCGTGCCGGCTTAGAAAAACATTTGTCAGCTATCTATCGCAGCAGGGGAAGCAGCAGCATAAATCCGGTGATAGTGTCGATCTATCCGTGCATTGTGCTGAGGTCATAATCGCATCAGCATTGTTCGGTGCGTTGATTCAACAGGAACATTTAGAAAGATTACCGAAAGCGCTAGCGACGAGTTGTTATCGATTGAATCAACAGGTCGTGGTAGAGCTAGAGTTTGATGGAAAAATTCCTTATCGCTGGGTCCCGGAAGGGATGGCATACCACATGATTTGCCGCCATTCGCTCGAAGGCCAACAGATAGGGCAAAAATCTGTCAAGTCGGCACTGGTAAAGCTGTTGAGGCAATTGGCCGGTTTGGCGAAAAACACTAATCCGTATCGGTATCTATCCACATTATCAGATGCTTATTGGCAATATCATCTGCCTGGGTTCCTCTATTCGATTGCCTGTGGTGATCTGGCCTATACCCCGCTACCATTGAGTACATTAGCCAGAATAATGCGAAAGGAACGACTAGTGCAGCGTCTCATTGATTCTTCCCTCGTAATTGGCAATTCAAAGCGCTATAAATAGAGCTTATAATGAAGCCTTGTAGGGTTTTTGTTTCCAAGCATCTAGATGATATATAAA
>PIVM01000571.1 GCA_003353945.1 Gammaproteobacteria bacterium | reverse complement strand
CATTCGTGACAAGTTAAGGTCGATGCAGATTTGTCAAATCGGTTATCGAGACGTAAATTGGCAAGATGTCCAAGAGAAAAAGAAGGAATCCCGACCATGTGAGACGACGGAATATGCCGTCTGTGAACAACAAAGAAATCGAAAAGCACCTGGAAGAGCTGCTAACACCAGCGGTATTTAGGCAGATGGCTCATTACAGAGAGTTAGGTATGCGGAGTCGCATATTGACATTACCGTTAATGGTGGCAGCGGTGTTGACCTTGTTGTGGCGTCAAGTGCCGTCCGTGCATGAGTTGACGCGGATGCTGGCCCGAGAGGATTTGTTGTGGGGTAAGGCTGTTTCAGTAAGCCAGCAGGCATTGAGTCAACGCTTTTTGTCTTTTCCATCGGAACTATTTGAAGGCGTGTACAAAGCCCTACTGCCAGAGTTGAAAGAAAGATGGGAGGTGCGTCAGCAGCGCCCTCTACCCCCTTCAATCCAGGTAGCGAGCGACCACTTTAAGCATATCTGGGCAGCCGATGGGTCGACATTGGAAGGGCTATTTCGGAAACTAGACTCACTCGAACAAGCGCCTGTGGGTCAACTTGCAGGCAAAATCTGCATGGTCATTGACCTGATGCGGCAATTACCTGTTGAACTCTGGTTTTGCGAACAAGCTCAGGCGTTTGATACCAGGTTCATCCCAGATTTGTTGAAGTTGGTGGATGAGAAAACTCTGCTCATTCTCGACCGTGGCTTCTATGACTTTCAGTTCTTTGCTGACTTGACGGCTCGAAACGCTCACTTCATCACACGACTGAAAAAGAACGCCAAAATCGAGGTTGTCGAATGGCTTTCAAGCACCAATTCGGTCAAAGACATGATTGTCCACTTGGGCACGGGGCAGAATGGCGCTCCTAGGTTGACTGTACGAGTGATTGAGGTTCGGTTTGGTCGGCGTTGGTTTCGCTATGTCACCTCCGTTCTGGAACCGGAAATCCTACCGCCATTTGTCGTCGCTGACCTGTATCGCAGACGCTGGCGTATTGAAGATGCCTTCAACACTGCAAAACGACTCCTCAACCTTGCCTATCTCTGGACGGGGTCTATCAATGGCATTCAACTGCAAATCTGGGCCACTTGGATTTTCTATGCTGTGCTTGTCGACCTCGGTGATGCAGTGGCTGATGCTATGACCTTCCCTTTTGACCGCATCTCCTTGGAAATGCTCTTCCGCGGTCTGTATCATTTCATTCAGGCGTTCAACAAGGGCAAGGCTTCTGACCCTGTTTCCTATTTTGCAGCACCTGAAAATCAGGATTTGGGTATCATCAAACGTATTCGTAAACGGTTGCTTCCTCTTGACCTCTCTCCTTATCCGAATCCGATTTGACTTTCTCCACTTTTGCTTAACTTGTCACGAATG
>PIVM01000570.1 GCA_003353945.1 Gammaproteobacteria bacterium | reverse complement strand
TAGCAGAACAACAACAAAAAGCAATGGCACAACAACAAGCAGCACAACAGAAAAATTTACAAACAATTGATGAATCAGTAGAAGAAATTTAAATCAGTCCATTATAAATAATTGTTTTTTAAAAATTAAATAATATCTTAATTTTTAAGCTAATTTAATTTTTAATTCTAAATTAATACTACATTCTTGTTGTAATTTTTTAATAAGTTTCAATGCTCTGTTAGCATTAACACCTCTAAAATATTTATTATCATATAAATGATAATAGGTATTATTAACAACATTATTTAATTCTTCTTGTGAAAGAGAATTGATAAATTTATAATTTTCAATATTATATTGTTCTTTATAATCTATTAATAATTTTGTTAATAATCTACTATAATTCATTCCAGATACTTCTAAATTATTAATTTTACATAAATGAAATTTAGATTTCTTCAAGGTCATTGTTTGATTATCATAATTATTATAATCAATTATTTTATTTTCTGTTTCTTCTTCTTCTTCTTCTTCTTCTAATTCTGTTTCAATTTCAACTTCTTGGGCGATACTTAATACTTGGATAACTTCTTCTATATTAATATAAAAATTATAATGTATTTCATTAATTAATTTTTTTAATTCATACCATTGTTTTACTAATTCATTTATATTTTTAACTTTTTCAAGAACCCAGAAAAACTCAGAATTATTATTTGTAATGGAATTTGTTTTAATACATTTAAAATTATTATTTTCTCTTAATTTTTGTAATGTAAAAGTTTCTAATTCTGAATATATTTTTTGAGTTTCGCAAAAATAAGTATTTTCATAACCAGGGTGTGGTTTATTTAAGTTTAATCTTTTTTCTGTTCTATTATTAACATAATCTTTACTTGAAGAACCTTTACCATATTTAAATTTAATTCTACATTCATCAAACTCTTTTAATTCTTGGATAGTTTCATCAGTAATAAATAAATAATTGTTTAAAAACTTCATATTATTATTAGAAATATAAAATCAATTTTTTTTAAAACGAGTTTTTAGTTTGGATGAGGGTTAAAAAGTTTTGGATAATGGTTAAAGTTTGGATAAAAGTTAATAGTTTTGATTATAAATATAATAAAAATCAATTTTAATAATCAATAAAAAACAAGTCCATTATAAATAATTGTTTTTAAAAAGTTAATATTTTAATTTTTTAATTAATAGGTATCCAACTTGCGAAATAAGTTGAATACTTTGTTTTTACTATAAACTCATTTATATTTTCAAATCTTTCTTTTAAGAATCTTGATGTTGCAATTTTATTAACACAAGCTATACTATCAAATGTATTTGTTTTAATATCATATAACTCATAAACATCAAATGTATCTGTTTTTTTAATAATGAACTCTTGTTCTTTATTATTTTCTATTTT
>PIVM01000569.1 GCA_003353945.1 Gammaproteobacteria bacterium | reverse complement strand
GGAGTCTGCAACTCGACTCCATGAAGTCGGAATCGCTAGTAATCGCGAATCAGAATGTCGCGGTGAATACGTTCCCGGGCCTTGTACACACCGCCCGTCACACCATGGGAGTGGGTTGCTCCAGAAGTGGTTAGTCTAACCTTTCGGGGAGGACGATCACCACGGAGTGATTCATGACTGGGGTGAAGTCGTAACAAGGTAGCCGTAGGGGAACCTGCGGCTGGATCACCTCCTTAATCGAATCGCACGGGCATTTCAGTACAGTACTCACACGAATTACTTGATCTTGATGGTTAGTGACATATACCCGTAGGACGGGTCCTGCAGGCCCGTTGCCCATGAAGGGTGAACGCGGAGATTTTTTCTCAAGGCAAGGCGCACGAGGAGAGAAGGAAGGAGTGTATTGTTATACACGACTGACTGAGCGACGAGTGCACCAAAAGTAGGCGTTTTTAGACGACGCAGCATTGAGGAAAAAGATCGAGTTTACAGGCCTGTAGCTCAGTTGGTTAGAGCGCACCCCTGATAAGGGTGAGGTCGGCAGTTCAAATCTGCCCAGGCCTACCAAATTGCTCCTGCTATTCGTTGAAGCTACACTTGCATAGCAGGCTATGCGGCGTGAAGCTTCGCCTCGATCAGAACCAATTTGGCGGTTTAAGCAGCGCTGTGTGAGAAGTAGTAGGGCGCGGAGATTTTTTTGCGAGGCAAGGCGCATGAGGAGAGAAGAAGGGAGTGTATTTTAATACATGACCGACTGAACGACGAATGCACCAAAAGTAGGCGTTTTTAGACGACGCGGCATCGCGAAAAAAGATCAAGCACTGGGGCTATAGCTCAGCTGGGAGAGCGCCTGCCTTGCACGCAGGAGGTCTGCGGTTCGATCCCGCATAGCTCCACCAATTCTACGTGGATTTACACAAGCAGTATTTGTCATTAACCCGCTGACCTGAAGTCAGAAAAAAGGTTTTTCTTTTTTGCAGTAGAAATCTTTTTTCTGATTTTTAACATCAGAAGCTCTTTAACAAGGTAGACAATAGATTGCCAAGATATAACTTTAGCGAGTTATATTTTTAGATTTTTATTTTTTTATAGCATTAAAACTGTGTGACTCAAGCGCACAGATCCGGCAAATTAATCCGCGCTAAGTCGAGCGGATTAATCGAGTCTCTTGAACAACCGTCCGCCAGTGTAACCTACTGGTGGGAGTGGTGAAAACCATTTAGGTATATGGTCAAGCGACTAAGCGCATACGGTGGATGCCTTGGCAGCTAGAGGCGATGAAGGACGTTGTAACCTGCGATAAGCCTCGGGGAGTCGGTAAACAGACTTTGATCCGAGGATTTCCGAATGGGGAAACCCACCTGCTGTAAGGCAGGTATCTCTTACCTGAATACATAGGGTTTGAGAGGC
>PIVM01000568.1 GCA_003353945.1 Gammaproteobacteria bacterium | reverse complement strand
AGGGGCTACAGGGACGCGAGGCGCAATGTGCTCCAGCGCTTGGATGCCGGTGCATTCATCAAAACAAAACAGATTTTTTGGTGCGCTCGCATAAACCGCAATGATATGCTCCATCTTAGTAAAAATGTTTGGGTCGCTGAGCTGCAAAAAATAGCGGAACCGGTGCGGTTTTAAGGCGTGTGCGCCAAGCAGACGATGAATGCTGGCTCGACTGATCTCAATATCTTCGCCCAAAAGCTCAGGATTGTCGTTAAAGTACTGGCAGGCCGTACTGAGGGTCCAACGAGCATAACCCGGCAGGGTCTGGAACTGGCAGAAGAAGGCAATGACTCTTTGGCTCGTTTGTGCTGTAAATTTCGGCTTCGCTCCGGGTCTGGCTCTATCGTTAATACAATTCTCACTGCGAAAGCGTTCCACCCAAGTGCGTACCGTCTGTATATGACAACCTAAAAAACGGGCGATTTGAGCGTTCTCGATGTCATTTTGATAAAGAACCATGATGCTCAAGCGAACCCAGAGTCTCGGTCGCTGAGCGCGATTATCTCGCCCTATTTGCTTGTTGATCCGTTGCGGGGTTATCTCATTATTCAAGATATTAAAGAGTTTTTTTTGCCGTTTCCAAATGAGAGGGTAACGTACTTTTAATTCCGGAAAGTCCCATATCAGCCAAATGGTAGAGGATGCTTCTAGGGGAGAGATCATATTGGCACCGCTCTTTGAGGTGCTTCGAAAGACCTTCTCCGCTCATTTTTCCATCCCGCACCAAGTCGATGACAAACTGCTGAATAAGTTCTCCTTTTATCGTCGGTGTAAAAACATAATCGTGTTGTTGCCCGCGCCTTTGATCCAGTAGTCCTGCAATATCCTCCTCGATCAGTTTTTTTGCTAATTTGCCGACACGGTCCTCAGATAATCGAAGTGCTTGGGCTACTTCGGAGCGATTGAGTATTCGATTGTTGAGCAAGCACAGCAAAGTGGATTTAAGCAGCAACGGGTTGGAGCTCGGGATCTGAATGTGGAGCGAATCAGCGAAGCAGATTTGGTAACCGACACCCTCTTCGCGCAAAGACACCTTCAACGGTTTCGCTGGGGTGGGTGAGACCTTAAAGGATGAGGTTTTTGATCTTCGATTTTCTAAAGCACCAAGGCCTTGGTTTTGCAGGCGATGAAGAAGAGTCCGTAATGAGCCGGGCTTAAAATCCAAGGCCGAACAAATCATGGGTTTGCTCGCACCAAGAAGAAACAAAGCCCAAGCCAGGATTCTATTGACAATTCTGTCTCCAAAAATAGCGCTGGCTTGCTGAATACGCTGATGGGAGTATTTGGAGGAAAAATCAAACTGATCGCAATTCATGATGCTGGTCGCCACCCTACAGTGAAGTCTTGTAATAGCGAATATTACCACGTAGCAC
>PIVM01000567.1 GCA_003353945.1 Gammaproteobacteria bacterium | reverse complement strand
GTGTCGAAATTACAGAGCTGGCTAATCGGTTGCGTTGTGATATCCAGATCGTAAGCCGTACCGTAATCCAGCGTACTGATGGTGTAGGGAGCGTTTGCACTGTAGGTCTGTACATCGGCACCATTAGTAATCTGTAGCGATTCACCACCGACCGTATCCAAGCTCGCGATGTTACCACCGACTGTGTACTGGTTAATCACACAGCTGACATTCACATCACTGACATTACCCGTCGCTGTGCCGTTGCCGTTGCTGACAGAGCAGCTTCGACTGGTCGGTTGTGTGAATACGGTAACTAAATAACCATTACCGTGATCAACCTGCGTATCGAACGTATAAGAACTGGCGCCTTCCAAAACCGTTTCATCATCACCACCGTTGTTTTGCAGTACGACAGTACCTACCAGACCGGAGACCGTACCACCAACGTCGTACTGCCGGATGCTACAGCTGATATTGATATCGGTGACATCACCGCTCACTTCATTGACGGTGCCAGTATCATTGGCTGTGTCGAAATTACAAAGCTGGCTAATGGGTTGCGTTGTAATATCCAGATCGTAGGCCGTACCATAATCCAGCGTACTGATGGTGTAGGGAGCGTTTGCACTGTAGGTCTGTACATCGGCACCGTTAGTAATCTGTAGCGATTCACCACCGGCCGTATCTAAACCACCGATGTTACCACCCACGTCATACTGATTAATGGCACAGCTGATATTCACATCACTGACATGGCCCGTCGCGGTACCGTTGCCGTTGCTGACCGAGCAGGTTCGACTGGTCGGTTGTGTAAATACTGTAACTAAATAACCATTACCGTGATCAATCTGGGTATCGAATGTATAAGAACTGGCGCCTTCCAAAACCGTTTCATCATCACCACCATTGTTTTGCAGTATGACTGTGCCTACCAGACCGGAGACCGTACCACCAACGTCGTACTGCCGGATGCTACAGGTGATATTAATATCGGTGACATCACCACTCACTTCATTAACAGTGCCAGTATCATTGGCTGTGTCGAAATTACAAAGCTGGCTAATCGGTTGCGTTGTGATATCCAGATCGTAGGCCGTACCATAATCCAGCGTACTGATGGTGTAGACGCCATTTGCATTGTAGATCTGCACATCAGCACCATTGCTAATCTGTAGCGATTCACCACCGGCCGTATCTAAACCACCGATGTTACCACCCACGTCATACTGATTAATGACACAGCTAACATTCACATCACTGACATGGTCCGTCGCGGTACCGTTGCCGTTGCTGACCGAGCAGGTTCGACTGGTCGGTTGTGTGAATACAGTAACTAAATAACCATTACCGTGATTTATTTGAGTGTCGAACGTATAAGAACTGGCGCCTTCCAAAACCGTTTCATCATCACCACCGTTGTTTTGCAGTATGACGGT
>PIVM01000074.1 GCA_003353945.1 Gammaproteobacteria bacterium | reverse complement strand
ACGAGGCTCCTCAGTCATACTCGCTTCCGCACCAGCCAGAACTGCTAAGAAAATACCAAACCTGGAAGTCCTTAAGTTGGCACTCCTTACTTTAGCTGTATTTGCTATTCCCCGCAGTGCGGTTTGCTCATATTTACCCAGTCCAGCTTTGTTACATGCGAATTTTCCACCGCCCAGGACTCCTACTGCCATGCATAACAGCCATTACAATTATTGTATTTTTTTGAACTACGAAGAATATTCCAAAAGGGAAACGTTTAACTAAGATTCGGGGAATATTTTTGTGGATGACAGGATACCGATTCGGATTTCTAATAATTTTATCAAGAGACTCTTCGATGCATAGGACAAAATCCTGGCCTAATCCTTGGCGGCATTCTTCATAATAATCATAGGCATCTTGAATGTCAGTTTCCGCTGCGCTTCTGATCACTAATTGACAAGGCATTAACTTTTTAATACCCTACCCTTAACTTCAGACCACGATGAGCCTAGATTCCCATCCGTTTCAAATTGCGCTAGCCGTTGATCAAGCTCATCTATTTGCTCTCGAGTTACATCCAGCGCCTGCTGATTAATTATGACACTATCCCAAAGCTCTTGGGCTAATATAACCTTTTCAGCATTACTAAGCTCTTGTATTTTCATGACTTTTACCGTATTAAAGACAGCTTATGGTTATTATAAGCCATGTGCACAGAATTGACACAGGCTTGTGCATGGTCTCGGTAGGAATGCCAGTCACCTCATCCCCCCCCGAACAGATCCTCGCATGAAGTTTTCCCTCACGAGGCTCCTCAGTCGTACTCGCTTTCGCATCAGCTGCATTTTCCAGCTGTTTGTGCTATTCCCCACAGTGAGGTTTGCTCATGTTTATCCGGTCCAGCATGAGCTTCCTTTGCGGGCTACGGTGGCAATCAAACGATTATTAATCTCAATAGTAAAGACCAATCTGCATTGTCGAGTAACTATGGGATTTACGGCAAAGTATGCAGATAGCAGACCCACAAACACTAGGAACTTGGTGCTCCAGGACGACTGCTATCGAGACCGATAATTCTCAGCAAACTACCTTCTGATCAGGACATTTACTCACTGATGATTGTTATCAAACTCTGGAACTGAATTCAGGCGATGATGACTTTACAGATAAACTGGTCACAGATAGAAATCGGCTGGCTGGGTAGTGTAAAGAATTCATTGCTCTTGGTATTGAACCGGTCAAAGGCTATTTCAGGCATTGGAGGGAGAATGCTATGCTACAATGTGAAGACATATATGCCGACAGGGAGTGTATTATGTTTAGAAAAGGGTTAGTCCACACCACTTTATTCCTCTCTACCATCTATTTATTTGGCTGCAGCAATTCTTCTGGTGACCGAGAGTCAAAGTTTAGAAAAGGGTTAGTCCACACCACTTTATTCCTCTCTACCATCTATTTATTTGGCTGCAGCAATTCTTCTGGTGACCGAGAGTCAAATAACATAGTGACAAACTTATTAGCCGTTGACGGGCGTGGTTATTTCGTAATGTCGCAACAAGGTGCGATATCGTATCAACGGAGTATATTTTATGAACTCAGTGAGGATGACTGTCTGGTAGATGAGAATAATGCAGGCCTCATCCAGGGTAATCCGGTTAGCGATGGGCTGATTGTAGATGGGGTTTTGGGTGATGTGTGTGTAGATAATACAGAATCTGAATTGACCATTAGCGATACGGGTGTTGTTTCGATCCTTGATAATCAGATTATGGGTCGAATTGTCTTGGCATATTTTGTTAATCCGCATGATTTATCTGTAATTAGTGAAGGTGTTTATGGAGAGTCAGAAGCCTCAGGCTCTCCCATAATTGGTATGCCAACATCAGGCTCATTGGGTAAAATAATCGCGAATGCGCAGGAAACCTACGCGCTGGATAACACCCTAGAACTGAGTACCGAATCACCCGCCTATTTTTTTCTGAAGAAAGACGCTGATCTCTCTTACGCGACGGAAGGAGTGTTCTTCTATAACAATGAAAGTGTGTTTATTGATGATTCGGGAAATGAACTGTTAGCTTTTCCAGCGGATAATGAGGGTAACATTCAATACTCGTCACCACTTCCTATTGTTGTTCCGCTAATACAGGAACCACACTCAACCACTGCGATTAAATTAAGTGCTTTATTGGATGTGGCAGATTTGCCTCCTGTTGAGGATCAATTTAATCCTGATAACAGTGAAAGTTTTAACTTTCGTGTGGAGACAGATATCTTTGACTCTTTTGGCCGCCAACACAATATTGCATTCTATTTTGTGAAGCAATCAGTAGCGCATCAGTGGGAGATGTACCATGTCTATGATGATCAACAGATTAGCGAAGCCGATATATTGGATTTTGCGAATGATGGTGAATTGGGTGATTGTCCTAATAAACTAACCCTAGAGCCGTCTTATACGCCTGATATGCCTAATGTGCCCTTGCCGCAGAGTGCTCCGCTTCATCTTTACGTTGATATCTGTGAAATTACGGAATCAGATCAGCCCTATCAATTGATTAAAATTAACACCGATGGTTATTCCATATCTACTTATCGAGAGCTCGTGGTGGATGAATGTGGCTTAATTACGGCGGCCTATTCAGACTATAAAGATGATGAAATTACATTTTTAATTGGGCAAATTGCGCTGACTGATATCAATCTAGAAATTGTTGCTGGTCCGTGTTCGCTTTATTTTGGCTCCATTGTTGGTGATCGAGTGGATTAACAATTCACCACAATTATCTTACCAATAGAAATTCGACTCTTTCTACAATTCGAGTTATTTTTATCGAAACCTCATGAAAGCGATGCATGGACTCCACCACCCCACTTACATAGGCTGGTGTCTTCGAAAACAAAGGAGTCCATACATCGCTAACTCTAAGAAGTTAGCTTTATCCTTAAAGTAACTTGCTAACACCAACCACAACATGTGGTGTTTGGTGGAGCTAATAGGATACCCCTTTTGTATAAACAGCCGTTGTAGGGTGTAATAAGCTTGCGCGTTGTACCACTGGGATCACGCAAAATCTGACATGTCCGTTTTGATAAGATCAAACATGTCATCGACTGACATCTTGCCACTCATTTCGCTGCCTTCCAGCAGGCTGTTTGCCAAGTCGCGCTTTTGCTGATGTAAAGAAACAATTTTTTCCTCAATAGTGTCCTTCGCCACCATTCGGTATATCGTTACCGGTCTTTGCTGTCCAATGCGGTGGGAGCGATCGGAGGCTTGATCTTCTACGGCCGGATTCCACCAGGGATCCATATGGATCACGTAATCGGCTGCAGTCAGGTTGAGTCCGGAACCGCCGGCTTTAAGGCTGATTAAAAATAATTCTCCCTCGCCGCGTTGAAATGCCTCCACTGCACGCCTGCGTTGTTTCACGGGTGTGCTGCCGTCAAGGTATTGATAGTCGATATGGTGCTCATCAAGATAATCGCGAATCAATCCGAGATGACCAACAAATTGACTGAACACCAGCGCTTTATGACGGTTTTCGATCAGTTCACTGACAACAGCGCCAAAGGCTTTTAGCTTGGCGCTGTTGATCGCAGTGTCGGGCAAGACCAGTTTTGGATTGCAGCAGGCGCGGCGTAATCGCATGATCTCAGCCAGAATTTTTAAACGTTGCTGACCTGCGTTTTCCTCGGGTGCTGATAAACGCTCCAGCGCTTGACGGCGCAAAGCCTCGTAGAAAGCACTTTCTTCATCGCTCAACTCAATATGCAGCGTGATTTCAGTTTTTGAGGGTAGCTCTGATAGTACATCGGTTTTGAGACGGCGTAATATAAAGGGACGTATCAGTTGTCTCAGCTGCTGTTTTGCCTGTAAGTCGTTGTTATTTTCAATCGCAGTGGCAAAGCGCTGGTTAAAATGATCCAGCGAACCCAGCAATCCTGGATTAATAAAATGAAACAGACTCCATAATTCGCCCAGATGATTCTCGATCGGCGTGCCGGTGGTTATCATTTTAAAGTCGCCCTGCAATGCCATCGCCGCTTTGGAGCGCTTGGTGGTGACATTTTTAATCGCCTGGGCTTCATCGGCGACAATCGTATGCCATTGTACGTCAGCTAATCGCTTTGCTTCGTTTTGCAGCAGTCCATAACTGCACACGAGCAAATCAAAAGGGCCAATTTTGTCCAGCATTTTTTGGCGATCACCGTCACCAAAGCGAAATACGTTCAGTGTAGGTGCAAATCGTTGCGCCTCATCCAGCCAGTTCATACAGACGGAGGTGGGGGCCAGTACCAGGGTTGGCCCATCAGCGGCGCGGTTGAGAATAAGTGCCAGCCCCTGCACTGTTTTACCGAGCCCCATGTCATCCGCCAGGCAGGCTCCAGCACCCCAGTGTGCAAGGCGTGCTAGCCAGAGATAGCCTTCGAGTTGATAGTCACGCAATTGCGCCTGCAGAGTTGATGGCACAATCGGTTGATATTTGCGTGCGCTATCTAATTGACGCAGCTGCTGCTTCCACGCCTTGCAGGCTTTGATCTCCATGCCATCGCAGATTTCTTCCAGTGTGTGGCTGGCAAGGCGATGAAAACGCCCGTCGTCACCGCAGGATGCTATTGCGTCAAGACGGTTACGAAATGAATGCGTCAGTGCTAGAAATTGGCCGTCCTCCATGCGGATAAAACGTCCCGGCGATTGCTGAATAAGGGCTAACAGTTGCTCCATTGCCAGCACATCACCGTTGTCCAGTTTCAGTTTACCTTCCAACGCAAACCAGTCCCGTTCTTTGTGCACCGCAAGTTTAAATTGCTCTATGCTTTGTTCACGTCCCAGTTTGATCTTTTTCCCTTTGGGCCAGGCCAGCGCTACCTGATCACCCATGGATTGTAATTTCAGCAATACTTCCAGGGCGAATTCATCGTTCTCCAGTACACAATCGCCGTCGCTGGCGGTTACTGGCAGAGCACAGTCGCTGATGAGTGTTTCGATGGTGTCTTTTTCGAGTTGAAGGTCGCGCGTGGTTTGCAGTCGCTTGCCATCAATTTCTGCAAAAACAGTGATGCCTCCCTCGCCGGGCCTGAACAAAGGTCCCTGATTGTTATTTTCTTCGACAAGATCGTTGTTATCGAGCGTATCAGCAAAGGGTTTGACGTACCACTCCAGGCGCAGTCCTTCACCGGCCGGTTGCAGATGAAGGTGAAGCTGTGAGTTTGCCGTCATCTGTGTGGCGCCAGTTTCCACGCCTTCTAATCCAGGGATGTCGGAATGAACAGTCAAAATCGGCGCGATGGAGCTGATGCTTTCCAGTATCTGTTCTTTGGCGTGCAGAGGTGCTTTGAGACCTTCTTCGCCAAGAATTTCAGCAATGTGCAGATGTTTTTCTGAGAACTGCACCACGCGCAATCTGTGCGGTCCTTCAGCGATTACGAGGCTAGACCGTTTGAACTCTTCGATACGCTCGGGATACGGATTTAACCGTAAGATGAAATGCTTGTCTTGGCGTTGCACCACCAATTGTGGTTCATCATGCACGAGTTCAACCGGTGTGGCGGGTGAGTCTGGCCAATAAAGATGCGGATGGCCTGTCGCAGCAAGCAGTGCGGTGTCTAAGGGAAGTTCAAAACATGTAGAACCATAGTAACCCCAGGATTCAGCGCAGCGGATAGTATTGCATATGCGTAGATCGTACTCGGTCAGATAGTCGAATTGATCCTGTTCCTCACAGAGTCGTTTGAGCGAGACGGCGCGGCCTTTGCTCCACCGGCCATTCTTTGCGATTTTCTGCTCTCTGGGTGATAGCTGATATGATCCAAAGGAATCGTTCAGCCACCAGACCATTCGTCGCTCATTCTCCGTGGGCGTGCTTATGTCCTTAACGGGTTCCTCATGGAGATCCTTTAGGGCCAACAATGCCCGCTGCCAGATGGGTTTAGGTTGCAGTAGTCCGACAATGCTCTGAAAAGCCATTTCTTTGCTGTGTTCTGGCGCGGGAATACCGGCTATTTCGCAATTGTGTGTACCTGCGATCCACCCCAATAACAAGGCGCTTTCACAGGCATACCAGTGAAGACCGGCTTGATAGGCTTCATCACAATAGCTGGCCAAGTCAGTAATATCGTCCTTTTTGACCTTCTCTCCCAACCAGGTCGTAGCTAGCATGCGGAATAATAGAAAAAAAGGAGGGGGATTCCAGTTGTAGCTGTTGCCTAGATAACGGCTTACTTCAAACTGTAATGAGCCTTTGAGAATCGACAGCAAGTCTGCCAGGGGCAGGAATGTTTGGTGAAGATCATCGATATCATTACTTTTTCTGGCGATATCCAGCTGCTTTTGAGCTGTCGCAAGGTGTTGCTTCTCTTCGGTCTGTAGCAGGGCAAGAACATAGAAAATACCGGGCAGGCCGGTGATCATAATATTACGTTTTCGACTCCCCTTGCGTTTGGCTTTAAGCGCATTTTCATAAAGCGTAATGGCAGTATCATACTCACCGCGTAAACAGTGTAAGCAGGCTGATAGAGCTATAGCGTGTGATGATTGATCTGCCGCCAACAGCGCTTCCGCTCCGTCTAGCTTTCCCCGTAACAGTCTTTGTTCGGCGAGCAACAGCGCTGTTCCGCCCTTTGCTTCCATCATCCCGTTGTCGATATAACGTTCTAATAGGGAGTAGTGCTGTTCACAATTCCGCAGATTGATACCCCCTTCGTTTAGGGTCGGGCCAAGCACCTGAAATTTAATCTCTGGGGGCAGGGTATCGAATCGGGGTGTCATGAGGGGTGTGGTACAGATTTTAATCAATCCTTCGGACTTGGCATAATCAAGCGCCTGAAACGGTTTTTCGATGCCCAATAAATGCAGTACGGTGTCGAATCTTTTCTGATAAAAAGCATGGCGTAACTGTCGACCTTGCTGGGCTTGTGTGAGTGGTTGCTGGTAATAACGGTTGGGGTTTGACAGTGGTTTTAAGCTATCTATCAGTGCTACTACCGGTGCATAAATATCATGATCAACAGCCTCATAGGCTAATACTTCTACCAGTAGAGGGTGACAGGTTAGGCGATTGCTGATCCCTGACAGCATGTTTTTGTTCAGGAGATCTTCACGCAGTGATTTGTCGACCCTATCTGCTAGCAGCATGCCATTTTTGTCACGGCTACCCAGTTGTTGCAGGATTTTTCGCAGATCTGTTTGCAGAATGGGTTCGTAGGCCACTGCCAGTACCTGCAAAATACGTTGTTCGGATTCGGACAGTTTCTCGTAGGTTTGCAATAAACTGTCAAATTGCTGTTGCTCGTTTGATGTATTCATAGGGGGTAATGCCGTATTTACATATGGCGCCGACGGGAGGTAAGTGGGCGACTAAAAACCACCCATACTAACAAAAGTATGAAGGATCAAAAAGGATGTGCTGATGATACCAAGCAGAAAAAATGGGAAGTGAGTTAAATACATTTCCTAAGCTTGCTTGAGTTGGCTACTATGCAATGTATAAGATTTTTGTAAAACTGGGCGATTAATCCACAATGAGAAAAGGCTATCGCACGCTGGCGTATAGGATTTACTTGCGTTTAACGCGACGCTGGCTTGTACGTTTCCGACGACGTTTGGCAGCTGTTGATGCATTGCCTCAATTGGCATTGCTTGGCATCGTGTCAGGCTTGTTCACCGGTTGTGTGGTATTGCTTTTTCGCTGGAGTGTTGAGGCGCCTTTGACAGCGGTATTGCCTGCGCAACTTTCCGAAAACTTTGAAGCCCTGCCCTCCTGGCTTCACTTTGCCGTTCCCGTCTACGGCGCTGTGCTTATTGCTTTGGCCTTGTATTTTATTAATCCCAAACGCCATAGAGTGGGATTAGTCCATGTGATCAATCGTTACAATAATCATCAGGGAAATATGCCCGTTGGTAACGCCTTAGTACAGTTCTTTGGTGGAATAATCGCACTGCTCTCAGGGCAGTCAGTTGGTCGTGAAGGGCCGGCTATTCATTTGGGCGCGGCCAGCAGTAGCTTGATGGGGCAATGGTTCAAATTGCCTAATAACAGTGTTCGCATTTTAGTGGGCTGTGGCGTAGCCTCTGCGATTTCAGCTTCCTTTAATACGCCCATTGCCGGCGTGATTTTTGCGATGGAAGTGGTGTTGATGGAGTATACGATTGCCGGTTTTACACCGGTTATTCTCGCTTCCGTCACCGGAGCGGTGATATCCCAAGCGTTCTATGGCGCCGATCCAGCCTTTTCAGTGCCAGCCATTCATATGAAAAGCTTGTATGAAATACCATTGGTGATGGTGGCAGGTTTTGCTATTGGTGGTGGGGCGGCCTTTTTTATTCTGATACAAAAGATTGCCTTGGGATTTCAGCATTATGCGATAAGTCTCCGTTTGGTTTTTGCAGGGCTTTTCACAGGGAGTGTTGCGTGGTTAGTGCCACAAATTATGGGCGTAGGATACGATACGGTGCAGCAGGCTATATTAGGCGAGTTGGGAATTTCCTTGTTGCTGGCCATTATTATCACGAAGATATGTGTGACTGCCTTTTGTTTGGGTTTGGGGATGCCGGGGGGGGTCATTGGTCCCACCTTTGTTATCGGCGCTTGTGCAGGGGGAGCGTTGGGGATTGTTGCAAATGCACTGTATCCGCAGTATGCAGCAACACCGGCGTTTTATGTTATGTTGGGTATGGGTGCCATGATGGCGGCCTGCCTTAATGCGCCACTGGCAGCTTTAATGGCGATACTGGAATTGACCAATAATGCAGCCATTATTCTACCAGGCATGTTGGTGATA
Source organism: Gammaproteobacteria bacterium (assembly GCA_003353945.1). GTDB lineage: Bacteria > Pseudomonadota > Gammaproteobacteria > Pseudomonadales > PIVM01 > PIVM01. The sequence goes on along the minus strand of PIVM01000074.1, from coordinate 16,807 downwards.
GTGACCGCGAATCTGACGCGAAGTGAAATTTTCAAACAGCAGACTGTTTATCAAAGCATGCTGTCTCTCACGAATACGGATGTTGAACAACACCCCTTTGCTCAAATTCTACAAAGAGTAGGCGTCGCCAGCATTATGGAGCGAGATTTGCGCGTGTCTCCTGCAGAAATCAGCTTATCGCAAGCGCAGGTTTTGCTACTAAAAAACCCCAAATGGATTGTTACTGAAAACAGGGAAAAACGTCGTTTTATACTAAAAACGGCTGATCTGGCACATTATCTTGAAGAACTTGAAACTGCACCTGAAAACACGCCAGAAACCATTAATCTGCTGTCGATTCCTTCAGGTATGCGCAAAGATACGCTACCGATTTCGGTACGAGCGACGTTGGCCGAAGCGATGGCTTTGCTGGACTCATCGACTGTTGATGCACTTTGTGTTGAGCGTCAGTCAAAACCTTTGCGCACACCCGTAATCGGTATTGTCCAGCCTGAGGATATCCGCGATTATTACCAGTTTACACCGAAGCAGTCTGAAGATTCAGTTCATACCTCCAAGTGAATTTCCAAGTAGCAAAAAACCACTGTTAGTCTCTGCGACAAAAATTGTATGTCTGATTAACTTGAAACGTTTTAGACTCTGTCTTTTCGTCCAATTCTGGAAACTAACTAGATGATTAGGTTGTTATTGTGATCGCCGATATCCTTGCAAAAACAGTGACTATTCCGCCGGTAACGTGGTTTACTTTGAACGTCATTGCCCCGATTGATCGATATCTAATGCTGTTGACTAAAGGCCGTTTTTGTTTAACTGGCCGTACCATCATTCTTGTCAACACAGTTGGTGCTAAGTCTGGTAAAGCCCGGCCAGTGACATTGCCTTGTTTAATGAAGGATGATGTTATTGTGCTGATTGCTTCAGCCGGTGGCAGGCCAAAGCATCCCGGTTGGTACTACAACCTGCGAGCAAACCCGATTGTTACAGTATCGGGCAATATTGAGCATAAAAAGTACGAGGCCAGCGAAGCCAAAGGTAAAGAATACGAAGAATTCTGGCAGTGGACTTTGGAGCAGTGGGGTGGATTTGCCTCCTATCAGCAACGGGCCTGGCCAAGAAAAATTCCAGTTATGCTATTAAAGCCGGTGTAGTTATTTCTCTACGCTTTATTTTTCTGATGAAATCCTTATAGCGTTTGGGAAGACTTGTCTCAAAAAATTGAACTTCCTGGATTATGATCTAAGCTTGAAATGCAAAAGCGCTGTTAAGCTGAGGCTCAATTTTGGCGTGGTGCTCCTTGCAGGTGAGAAGCAGATCACAGTCTCTGATTGATTCGCAAATCATCTCAAGAACACTTCCGGCCTGGTCTGAGGCGGCTGCAAGGCGATTAAAGGTAAGCAGGATGCGCCGCGTGGCAATCTGCGTTGCATGACCAAATTTTGTATAGCCAAATTTTGTATAGCCAAATAATCGTAGTAAGGGTGTGAAGCCCGCGACATAATAATTCAAGGTGAAACGATGAGTTACGAAACCAGATTGTATCAAATACTGTATCCCAACAACGCACTTGTTGCTTCTCAATTGAGTCCGGAGGATTTTGGAAAGCATTACCAAATCGGTAGTGCAAGTTATTACGAAGGAAAACTACTATTTGTTGAAATTGATGTCAATTTTCGTGATGAGTTTTTCAATATTGACGAACAAATAAGCAACATAGATACTAAGGACGGCCAGCCAAAAGCAACTCGATTTATCGCTTCCTACCGAGTGTTGGAGCACGTGAGTATGGACGCTATCAAGAGCCTGTATATGGTCACTCCCAACGGTGAAACATTGGAGCTTAAGCAGGGGGTGCATGACAAAGTCCATAAGCCTGATATGATACGGACATTTGCGCAGATTTGTCCTACCTCTGTTTTAGCTATCACGACGCTTAATGCAATCGAGTACGGTCATTATATTACCGATTCCTTCAATCCAAGATGGGCTCCCAAACTGTTTTTTACGCAGATAGAATTGCCAGCAGAACAATTTCTGCGACAGCTTGAGGAGAATCCCTTTATGTCAGCTCCGTTCCCCTTTGTGCATCCATCAAAACTGAGAGATGCCATTTTGGAAATTAAGGATAAGAGCAAAGACAAGAAGGTGAAAGGCGTTAGCCTCAAGAGTGATCTGGAGAAAATTACCTATTCAAAAATTCGTCATGGCTTCTGGTTAGCAGCAAAAGAGGCGATACTGTTTTTTCCAATGCCGGAAGAGGATATCATCAAGCGTGATAATCCGCCTTTTCACAAGGCAATGTATTAATTAAAAAGATCTGATTATATTGCCGACCTACAGCATGCGTGCTGTAGGTCGTTTTCGATTTATCCCGCGAATTATTTTAAACCATTCAACTGACATAAGCGCTTATCTCACGTAGTAATAATCACCCTGAGAGCGTAGAGTTCAAGTTGTGCCTGGGTGAGATATTGAATACTTTGCTCCAGGCGCTCGCGCAAGTGTTGAATTTCTTCATCACGTACCTGGGGGTTTATTTTTTGCAGGCAGAGAAGTCGTTCGATTTCCCCATTAAGTTGTTCTTGCATTTGCGTTGACGCGTCGTTTTTCAGCGCAGTAAGCGGTTCTTCGCTGAGTGTTTGTGCGTTATTTACAATGGCCCGTATTTTGCCGTGTTGTTGTTTGATGACGGCCTGAGCGGTTGCAAGGGGTACTTTTTTACATAATGGATTGAGTTGATCATGCGAGAGCACATGGGCGACATCACGTCCGTTGTCATCAAGCAACAACCGGATGGGTTTCACCGGGAAAAATTGCTTCAACTGCAAGGAACGTGGCGCCATACAGCTCACAATAAAAAAACACTCCACTAACAGCGTGCCGGGCTTAAGACCGTTAACAGAAATGGTTGCCAGAGCCGTATTGCCAAAATCCGGCGCTTGAATTAACTCCATTGCACCTTCAACGATAGGGTGTTCCCAGCTGAGGAAGGCCATATCTTCGCGCGTAAGAGCTGTTTCCCGGTCGTAGCTTACGGTGATGCCGTCATTGGGTAGACCGGGGAAATGCGGTGCCAGCATGTGATCACCGGGTCGAATTACCCAGGCATGACGGCTGTGATATTCCTGATCCACGCCAAATTGGTTAAAAACATGTTGCATATAGCTACCAAGCTGCTCGGCATTTTCCATCTTGCGAATATGCTGTATCAGCTCTTCAGCGATATCCATCCGACATGAATTTTTTTCCAACAGTTTATCGCGACCTTGCTGCAGTTTTTCCCGAATCTCAGTGGTGAAACGGGCCGTTTGCGTGATTAACTCACAAGAATCCTCATCAGGGTGATTGAGATGATGCTCCAGTTCGTCAGCAAAATGTGTATGGATCGTCGTGCCAACGCCGCAACTGTGTTCCAATAACGAGATGCCCTGGTGATACCAGCGAAACAGCACTTCTTGTGGAGTGCCTTCAAAATAAGGGATATGTATCTGAATGGTTTCACGTTGACCGATACGGTCAAGGCGTCCGATGCGTTGTTCCAGTAGATCGGGATTCAGTGGCAGGTCAAACAGCACTAAGTGGTGAGAAAACTGAAAATTACGCCCCTCGCTACCGATCTCCGAGCAAACCAATATCTGTGATCCTTCCTCTTCATCCGCAAAATAGGCCGCCGCACGATCGCGCTCAATCAAACCCAGGTCTTCGTGAAAAACGGCGCTACGGATGCCCGTTTTCAAACGTAGAAACTGCTCTAATGCAATAGCGGTATCAGTATGAGCACAGATCAAGAGGGCTTTAGATGGGTAGATTTCGCGTAGAAAATCCTTCAGCCAATCGATGCGAGGATCTTGGAGTAAGCTATCTGGGTCCGCGCAGTAATGTTCAGGTGTTAAGCCCTCTTTGCCCACAATGGAACGATAGGTGCTAGGACAGGGTAGAGCATAAGCCGTGGCTTTTCTGATCGGAAAGTGGGGTATTGCCGCGCGGGTATTGCGGAATAACACTCTACTGGTGCCGTGGAAGTCGAGCAGTTGACGCGTGATTTCCTCAGTCGGCTGTTCATGATTTTGCAGGATATGATTGAGGGTATCTTCCCCCAAATATTGGTTTATTTGCTGCAACAGTGTGTTGTCTGATAATACATCTTCGGTATTGCTCAAGGTGTCCACTAGTGCGTTGAGTTGCTGGTACTCGTCTTCCTGCTGCGTAAACGCGTTGAGATCATAAAAGCGGTCTGGATCGAGTAAGCGTAATCGGGCGAAATGACTTTCGATGCCCACTTGTTCCGGTGTGGCTGTCAGCAATAATACGCCAAGGCTCTGGGCCGCCAGTTTTTCAACGCATTGATAGGCTTGGCCTGGCTGATGTTCAGACCATTCAAGGTGATGAGCCTCATCGACAACCAGTAAATCCCACTGGCTATTGCAGGCAGCATCTGCGACCGCTGTATTGTTGATCAGCAGGCTCAGTGGGCACAATATCAGTTGTTCACTGTCAAAAGCCTGTGAGGGTTCGTCCAGTGAATCGATGCGTTCCTGGTCAAATACGGCAAAATGCAGATTAAATCGGCGCAACATCTCAACCAGCCACTGGTGTATCAATGAGTCAGGTACGATGATCAACACTCGGCTGGCACGGCCGTTATACAGTTGATGATGTATGATCATACCGGCTTCAATGGTTTTCCCCAAACCCACCTCATCGGCCAGCAGCACGCGAGGTGCATAACGATGACTGACATCATTTGCTATGTAGATTTGATGCGGTAGCAGGGAAGTGCGAGCCCCCAATAGCCCTTGAACGGGCGATTGTTCAAGTAGTTGGCGATGGTTTAACGTTGTAATGCGCAAACGAAAAGCCGGTAGCTTATCAATTTGCCCCGATAACAGGCGTTCCAGTGGAGAGGTAAAGCGAATAAAACTGTCCAGTTGGCTCTCTGGCAGCAATGTGACCTGCCCTTTTTCATCACCTTTTTCAACAATACCGTGGTAGAACAGCAATAAGTCCATTTCATCAATACCGGTGATGGTTATTGCCTGCTGGTCATCACTGTGAACCAGATCTCCAATATGAAATCGCACCCTGTTAAGAGGGGCGTTATCTGCTGCATACGTGCGTTGTTCACCTGCTGCCGGGAAATTGATGGTGACATGACGATTGTCAAAATCAGCAATCATACCGAGTCCGAGGTCATGTTCAGTTAAGCTGATCCAACGTTGGCCTATTTGGAAGTTATGCATAAAATAAAATCTTAGTTAACTACTGGGTTTTTAAATCAATGAAGTGAATTTTTATTATGCAGGGTGTAAAAGGGGGCGAATTCTAGCATGTCCAGAGGCGATGGGGAGGATTTTTCAAGTCACAGAGGTTGATACTTTTGCGAATACTGATCTAATCGAGTTGCATCATTATCGTCGAGATGGCGACCAGTCGATTGTGCGTCTTTTCTAATAGCGGCTACACTGCATTATTGGATACAAAAATAATGAACTGAATATCCGCTTGCTCTGGCCAGCATCGGGCCGATGCGCCATAGCGGAATTTGTAAGAGCATGGTTGCTGAGAACAAGTATGTTTTTAGACAAGTTTATACATCGATCATTGTGGAGACACTCGGAAACCTTCTTTAAAGCCCGAGTATTGGTCGGTATCCTGTTTGCCTACAATGGAATTCTTGTTCTAACCAATATTTACCTGCTTTTTTTTGCACCTCTGGAATGGCAAAGCGCTTGGTTGTCTGCAGTACTCGTACTGCTCTTACAAATGGCATGGGTTGCTGTGCTGGTCTGTTTACGTCAGTGGGGCCGTTATGAGCAGTGTTGTCAGTTAACGGTTGGGTCAACGGTTCTCGGCATTGCCGTTGGTGTTATTGTTTCAGGTGGGCCAATTGAATCCCCTGCCACCCCAGTCAATGTAGTCCCTATAATTCTGGCCTTTGTCCTTTCCGGGCGAAAATCGGGGTTAATCTGGACGCAGATTGTGTTATCTGTGCATGCGCTGATGGTGCTGTTGGCTCTCATGAAGTTAGTGACATTTCCGCAGATGATGGACCTGAGTTATATTGAAGTTCATCATGGTGCCCATTGGTTGATTACGTATATGGCCATTATGGGCTTAATGTATGTTTTTGATTCATTAAATACTCGCTTGAAAAAGGAGCTGGACATGGAAAAAGCCCGTTTTGAATATCTGGCTGCCCATGACCCGCTGACTAATCTGGCTAATCGTCATATGTTTGATGACAATCTCACGCAGGCAATGAGTCGCTGTGATCGTCATAACACGCAGACAGCCTTGCTTTTTGTAGATCTGGACAGTTTGAAATCCATTAACGATACACTTGGGCATGGGATGGGTGATAAGGCACTACAAGTGATCAGTGCACGTATGAAAACCAGTATGCGCCAAAGTGATACGGTCGCGCGAATCGGTGGCGATGAGTTTGCTGTAATTGTTGAGGACGTCAATTCTAAAGAAGATCTAGTGTCTTTAGCAGATAAAATACTGTTGCTGATCAGTCAGCCAATCAAGGGGATTCCTAATGATCTGCGGATCACAGGCAGTGTTGGCATTGCTATCTATCCAGAACATACCCAAGATAAAAATCATCTCGTCAGCTATGCCGATCAGGCAATGTATAATGCGAAAAAGATAAAAAATTCGTATTGCGTCTATTCAAGAAAAAAAAGTGCTAAGGTGGCCAGTTAGGGCTGAGGAAAAAGGAATTTTCCCAAGAGTGGGGGGGGGGGCAGCTTCCATGCGTATCGAGGGTCTATGTGACTCTTGATACACACAGAAGCTGGGCAAAAAAACCCGCAAGAGCGGTATGGTTTTTTTTGCAGCCTTTAGTTGAAAGTCTACAAACTTTTAGTGCTGAGTAAATATACTGGTCTTATAATTGACCGAAAGGTATAATAGCGGAGAAGTCAGGCAGACTGGTCTCGTTAATGCTGGCAGTTCGTAATTCGGTTGAGTGACACATTTTTTAATGTCTGATTTGTGTTGCCGTTTTAATAACAAGACTGCAGTGTTGCACAAGAACTGCAAAATGAAAAAAAATGGCAGTACGTTTGATGTCCCTTAATCATCGGATAATAAATTGGAAGGCTTGGGTTGGTGCATTTTATCTCGCATCGAATTAAGAGTGTCTGGTTGAGAACGATCGACTATTTTCTCGTTAAAATTGATACTCAGGATAGCGAAGCTCGGCATCGAGGTCGCCTGTTTGTCAACATATCTGCTTCTTTATTGATTACATGCCTGGCGCTCAATATTTTGATTCCCTCTCTGTTGCCTTTAAGCAACCAGGGTTATTGGGCAGCTTACGGCTTATTATCCAGTTTGATAGCCGGTGTTGTCCTTAGTTTATTTCTCTTGCAGCGTACAGGGCGCAGATTGTTAGCGTTCAATACCCTGATTTCACTGATATGGTTGATTTTTTTTGGGGCAAGTTTTTATTTAGGAGGGGCTTTGTCGCCTGCTTTAGCGACGATGTTTCTGTTACCGGTTATTGCTGCGATTGTATCGGGGCCTTATTTGAGTTTAATTTGGCTTGTGATTACCATTTCGTCTTGGATGTTTTTACTGATACTCGAGCGCAATGCCTTTCAATTTGTACAAATCATTCAAGCGGAAAATTATTCTACAGCGTTTATTATTAATCTGTCAGTCGCCTGTGTGGTGGTTTCGGCTGCAGTGTCAATCTATTCGCGTTTAAATCGCTTATTGCGACAGGAGATATCCTATAAAAACAAGCTATTGGAATTTGTTGCCTGTCATGATTCACTAACAAAATTACCCAACCGGCGTAGTTATTATGAGCAATTGGAGATTGCAGCCAAACGAGCCCAGCGCTATAAGCAACGCATGGCGTTACTGGTGATGGATATGGATGGATTTAAGACAGTCAATGATTGTTATGGGCACCATGCAGGTGATTTGCTGTTATTGAATATTGCTACTCGACTCAGAATGTCTGTGCGGCAAACGGATTTTATAGCCCGGCTCGGTGGTGATGAATTTGTATTGATATTGGATGACGTGAACGATGTGCAATATATCCAATCTATAGCGGCCAAGATAAATGCAGAATTATCCCAACCCGTTGTGTTGCAGAATGCAAATGTGACTATGAGTGCTAGCATTGGCGCCGCAGTATACCCAGACCATGGCGAAGACCTGAAAGACCTGCAGGAAAAAGCAGATAAAGCCATGTATTTAGCTAAAAAGAATAAAGAGACCTGCACAATTTGGTCAGAAACAGATACAGCGGCTATTGCCTGATTAGGCTTAGTTTTCACGGTCTTCAATAAACCGGTGATATACTGCAGCGAAAAATTGAAATGCAGTTGTGGCTACCGGGAGTGAAAACATAGTGTTTGTGGGGCAGGGGCTCAAATTGTCAGCACGATTTATTGTCCTGACCATGTTTGCCCCCATTCTGTATGCACCCTTGCTGTATGCACCCTTGCTGTATGCACAGGCAACGGATATAGACGACTATGCAGGCATTTTATCTCTTGACCCACAAACGCTAGCGGTCGACAAGGGGTGGCAGTTTGAGTTTACTGCACAAAACAAGGGTTCTAACGGCGATGATGATTGGAGCTCTTGGCTAGAGATATTTAATTCTTCTGCGGGTGATAATAACGCTGAACTGTGGTTTGCTGTTGAAACAGTAGATGCGCAAGACGATTATCAATGCTTTGCACAGTTCAAAGCACCCTATAAGGCGTCAACGCATCATTCAGATAGCGATGAGTTACAGACCATACGTTGGCGTTGGCACGGTGAGGTTTTTTACGATTACTATCAATCCACTTTCACAGATAGTGGCAGCGATTACGAGGAAATAAGCTGGGCGGGTGAATTTGGTATCAGCCGTGAGATGGTCCTGGGCAGTGATACACAGTGGGCATGGTACGCAGGTCTGCGATATCAACCGATTGAGCGTGATGGTCAGTTGATTAATCCTGTCACCGGCCAATTTGTCAGTGCTGACACAAAGCAGACTCTGCTCATGCCAACACTCAGTGTTGATGGTCTGAACATCAATGGGCAACACCTCCTGCGGTGGCGAATCCGTTACCGACAAAATATTCATGAGGCCGATGAAAGCCAAGACAAATTTGCGGTAGACCGATTGGGGCGATTTGATACTCGGTTTCGTTTTCGCCAACTTGAATTGAGTGGCGAGCTGGACTGGCAATTGAATCCCGACCCCTATTTTCTTCGTCGCTCTTTTCACAGTTTAAACTTTCAAGTTAATGTCATGTACGGTTTTGGGCAGCGATTATTACCCCAAGTGCAATGGGTGATAGGTGGAATGGATACTGTGCGAGGCTATGAAGGGGGCGTATTGTCGGCGGACAGTACAGCTTATCTGCGCGCTGAGTATCGACATCATTGGCGGGGAAATAGAGATTCCGCGTTGTTTCCAATATGGCAACAACAACGCGTCTACCTGTTTTTTGATACGGCTTATGCTATGCAGGAAGCTGGCAGGCTATCTATCCCGCTGGCGGGTGGTGAATATAGGGTAGTGGAGCAGACAGAACAACAGGATACATTAAGAAGCAGTGGTTTTGGCATCGACCTTCAATTACGCTATGGGATTGATTTGAAACTGGAATCAGGCTGGGTAATAAGGGAAATTGAAGGGATCGCGGATCGCGGAGATCAGCAGTGGCATGCCTCAGGGCGATGGCGTTTCTAGATGTCTACTCCTCTCCAGGTTGAAGGGTGTTGCAAAAGCGAAATAGCCCCTTCTCCCTGATTGGTACGGCGTTCCGGGGATGCGGGAAGCGGTAGAGCCGCACTATATTCAGCTTGCTACAGCAAGAATATCCTTTGTAGGGTGCAATAAGCTTGCGCATTGCACCGGTTTTATTAAAAGCAACAAATTTGAAATTCCTGTCAACCAAATCCAATGTGGCGCGTTATAAGGGTTAACAGTCTTGAAAACTGTAGAAGCAAAACCCCATAATGATGATGAGGCGAGGATAAAATGATGAATTGGGAAGAGAATAACATACTGCCATTGAGCAGATTAAAACAAGCTGTACCAGCACTGGCGGTCTCAGTGATGCTGGCCGCATGTGGCGGTGGCAGTGGCTCAACAGCAGGAGCTGCGTCAGGTGAGCTGGCCATTGCTTTAACCGATGCGGAAGGCGATTTTCTTGCCTACGATGTCAATGTGCTGTCGCTGGAACTGCAAAAAGCCAATGGCACTACAGTTGAAACCGTGCCTTTGTCGACACATGTCGATTTTGCTCAATATACTGAAATGACAGAATTTTTTACCATCGCGACAGTGCCTGGTGGACTTTATACTAGTGCCAAACTGACGCTCGATTACAGTGATGCAAGTATCGTTATAGAAAATGCTGCAGAAGAAGCCGTGGAAGCGACAGCCGTTGATGCTGAAGGAAATCCGATCACGACTATCGAGATGACCGTACAGTTTAATGATCAGGAACCACTAGAGATCCGTCGTGGCGTGCCTGCCAATATGATGATCGATTTTGATCTGAAAGCCTCCAATGAGATTCTCTCTTATGAGCCGGCGCTGGTAGAGGTCGATACATACCTGGTAGCCGATTTGCAACTGGATGGCGAACGAGAACATCGTGCGCGTGGCTTGTTGACCTCCGTAGATAAGGAGAATGACAGCTTTGTTATTGATTTACGGCCGTTTCGGCATCGACAGGGCAGATTTGGCAGTCTGACAGTCAACGTAGCGGATACGACAGCCTATGAAATTGATGGCGTCAGCTATGAGGGTGAGAACGGCCTGAATGTCTTGGCCGAGCTGGATGAAAATACGCCAGTGGTGGCTCATGGTGTTGTCACCATGGTTGACGATGTGCGCAGCTACAATGCAGATCAGGTGTATGCCGGTAGCAGCGTACCCTGGGCAGATAGAGATGCGGTGAAAGGCACCGTTATTGCTCGTGAGGGTGATCAACTCACTGTAAGGGGTCGCTATATTGATCATACCGATGGTGATCTGCGTTATCACAGCGATATTAACGTCATGCTCGGTGATGAGACGGCGGTGACTCGACAGGCCGCCGATAATGAAGGTATCACCATAGACAGCGTATCAGTTGGGCAAGCTGTGATGGTACTGGGTCAAGGCTCTGTTGCTGATGATAAAAAAGTATCGCTGGATGCAACAAATGGACATCTGCGTATGCTGGTCAGTACAGTGAAAGGGCAGGTTGATACGCTCGAACCATTAACGCTTGATGTGGCGTTGATTAATAAGCACAGGTCATCAGTCTATAATTTTGCTGGCACCGGTGTAGATGAGAGCAATGATGCTGATCCCGAGGCGTATGAAGTGGATACGCAAACCTTAACGCTGACTGATTTAGTGAGCGGTGAGCTGGTCGCAGTGAAAGGCTTTGTGGCACCCTTTGGTGCAGCGCCGCAAGACTTTATCGCCCGAACTGTGATTAATCCAGAAGTGCAGCCAATGTCCGCAGCCCTCATGATTAAGTGGGAAAAGGGTAGTGATAACCCCTTTACTACCTTGACTGATGACAGCATCGTTGTTGACACAGAAGGCGCCCGCCAGCAACTGGAATTTGGCGGACATCGTAATCCTCACGTAACAACAGAGAGCTACACTATCGTACCCGCAGCAGAACAAGGTCGTTATGCGCTTAAGTTGCGAGGGCAGAGGTCCATTCAAATGTATCAAGATTTTGCAGACTTTTCCGAGGCATTGGCTGGAGCACTGCAGGAAACCAGCATCAAGAAGATTCTGGTTAAAGGTCGCATTAATGTAGAAACGGGCACGGTTACAACACCGAGTGTACATGTGTTGATGTGGTAATACGGATAGTCCTTTCCCCTCCAGCTGAGGGGAAAGGACTGTTGTCATGGTGAGGACATGGAAAGAAATCAGCAGGGAATTGAGTTGTAATACAAAATGATGAAAACGCCGGCAACACAAAAAATGTTTCATTTATGATGGATCAATTTTTAACAAACATCGAAGGTAAAGCATTCCGCATGGCTGAGATAGCGACAGGAAATCGCGATGAAGCGCTAGATATAGTACAGGAAGCCATGTTTGCTTTAGTCAAAAACTACAGTGACAGGCAGGAATTGGAATGGGGTCCGTTGTTTCATCGAATTCTACAGAGCAAGATTCGCGACTGGTATCGGCGCTCAACAGTAAAACGTCGACTAATCGCCTGGTGGAAGACAGAACCACAGGGTCAGGGAGAACAAAGCGTGGAGGAAGTGCATGCGTTGGTGGATAAGCGCAACAGAGGTCCATTACAGCAATTGCAATCCGACAAAGTGACAGAAAAACTGATCATAGCCATAAAAGCTTTGCCGTTGAGGCAACAGCAGGCTTTTATGCTTAGAGCCTGGGAAGGGCTCAGTGTAAAAGAAACTGCTCAGGCAATGTCATGCAGTGAAGGCAGTATTAAAACCCATTATGCGCGCGCATTAAGCGTGTTGCGGAAAAAAATAGAGGCGGACTGGTCATGAGTGATAAGTTGATTGATCAGCAAGAACTTGAAGCGCGGCGAGACGAAAAAAAAATTCATAGCAAAGTATGCGAAGCACTGAATTACAGTATCGCAAGCATTGATGTCGAGACTCGACATCGACTGGAAGATATCCGTCAGCAGGCTTTGGCACAGACAGAATCACGAGAGCAAAACAGACATAATTATTGGTTGCCAAGTGTTGGTATTGCAGCGGCAGTACTGGTGGTTGTGCTTTGGCAGGGAGCAAAACCCCAATGGCAATTAAATAATACACCGGCGCAGCAGCAGGCAGAGCTACTTGATCCGCCTGACGAATGGATGTCTGGAATGGCTTCTGACTGGGCTCAAACACAGCAGCCTTGGGATGTGGAAGAGGATTTGTTGGATAAGCTGGAATTTTATACCTGGCTGATGATGGAAGAGACGCATGCGGGCTAAAAAAATGGGTTTGGCATTGATATTTGTGTTGCTCAGTGGATTGCTGATTGCTCAGGAAATATTATCTGAGCAATTCCTGGAGTACCTTGGTGAATACGAGCAAATTGATGGCGAATGGGTAGACCCTCTCAGCTTTGCCGAAAGTCTGGAACAGATGGCGCAAATCGGTCAAAACTCATCGGCGACAGAAGCGGATAAATCTTCAGCGAATTATGGACAACAAACAACGGGGCAGGAGGTAAATAATGAAAACTAAGCTAGTACAACTGAGCCTGTCCTTTGTTGCGATATTATGGGTGTCTACTGGCGTACATGCGGTGGAGTGGAATGCGCTGACAGCGGACGAGCAGAGAGTGTTGCAGTCTCAACAAACACGGTGGGATGCATTGCCAGTTAGTCAGCAAAACAAGTTGCAACAAGGTGCACAACGCTGGTTTAGTATGACGCTGACTCAGCAAAAGCAGGCCAAGCAACGATATGAACATTGGCAAAAAATGCCGACGGAGCGAAAAAAAATACTGAGAAACAGATTTGAACGATTTCAAAATCTCTCGCCCAATGTTCAGCGAGCGTTACGGAAAAAACAGCAGTGGTTTCGAAAATTACCGTCCGCTGAAAAAAAGGCGTTACGCACGCAATGGCAGAAGATGTCACCAGAACAAAAGCGACGAATTCGTGACAGAGTGTTGTCGCCGAACCTGACAAAGCAACAACGATTGCGTCAAAGCTGGAAAAACCTGACACCAAAACAGCGGCGTCAGTTCAAAGAGCAACTGAAAAAAAAGAGAGATCGCATGTAAGGGCCGTGAAAAAAATGGATGAAGAAGAAGGCATTGATTGGCGAAACGTAACATAACAATATCCTTTACACCTGTGTTAACAATAACATTCAAAGCATATATGATTTCCAATTTGTATACGTGTCCAGTAAGCGACTTATAGCGCCTGGGTTTTGTTCTTTTTGTTACATACATAGAGATTTTCCGAGGTGATTTTTAAGTCAAAATAGAGCTTGTTCAAAGCGGCGATTTTGCTGATTTGGACATAGCAGGAGATAAGCTCCGATTTAGCATTAAACGGCGCCCTGTGTGAAGTTGTCGGAAAGGCTGTTAGAACACTAAAGCCCAGTGTGGCAAAGGGGAGATGTGTTCTGCGCGAACACCTTTTTTAATGGTGAGCACGGGCTGAAAGGGCTTATCGATCAGGGAATTATCTAATACTCGAACATCATCACAGAGCGCAATAGCCTCGGCCACATTCGCCAGTGTGCGTGGGATTCTGTCGTCGACTTTATCATCCGGAACACTATGCCCGCCCTCGATCACTCGCTGAGCAATACGAGCCTTGTTGACATTGCTGGTTGCTACATGGATGACCACTAAGATCACGTAATAACCCCGGGCTTTTGCTTGAGCAATAAAATCAATCTTAGACGGGTGTGAAAATACGGTCTCAAAACAAAAACTGGTACCGGCTTGCAATTGCTCTTCACGTAGCACCTCAGCAAGCTTGGCAGCGTTGTAGCTATTCGCCTCGGGGTCGTGCGGATAGACCTCCTTAGCAATGAGGTCTGCATTAATAAAAGGCATCCCAGGCGGCTTTAGTGCAAGATTATAGAACGTGCTTTTACCCGCCCCATTGCCACCAACCAGCATCCACAATTGCCTTTGTGTCATTCAACAGCCTTCGCCACGAATTGGCCATTGACGAACTGGCCGATCACCTTTGTACCGTCTGGATGAACCTGCTCTAGTAAACCTGGTTGCGCACGTGATGCCTGGTAGCGAATCCCGCCGGCTGTAATTGCTTGACTAAGCGCCCCGGATTCGCGATCTCGTTCCAGCGCCGCAAAGACATTCTCCGGATCCACAGTGACCGGCGCTGTCTTTTCCACGGTTATTTTGGCTAGACCGGCCTCAACCTCTAATAATGTTTCAGGATTGACGAGTTTCGCGACTTTGCGCCCAATATCGGCCCAGTATTCGATCTGCTCGGCCGCACTGCGATGTAGCGCTGAGCCTGCCACTGCGGCGGCTTCCATCAGGCTGTTTTCCAGCCTTACCGGTGAGGGAGCTTTTGGCATCATTGTTACCTTTAATGGGGCTGCTCACTATCATTGTAGCAGATTGCTACAGTCGTTCCAAATCCCGTCAAACTCTCTTGAGGGCGAGGTATCGGCGGATCGACGACAACATACTTGGCCAACACCTCATGCCGCCTGTGGCGATCTACTCACATGGACTTATCAAGTTCATACCGCCACAGGCCTGCAGACGTTCTATTCAAGTCGTTGCAGCCAAAGAACTTGACTTCTGGACTCTTAGGCCCACTGTGTTCATTTCGGCCCTTAGCCATATATACCGTACGCCACCGGGGCTGATTTCAATTTGATAGTTTTCTTTGAGTTGTCGAGAAACCTGGGCTTGCCCTAAATGAGGGTTTTCCAAAGAAAATTTGATCACCGTATTTTCCAGGTTTGGATCGGCTCGATTTTTGTGGTAATGATCTTTATTAATCTGCCGCTTAAGTCCCTCTGACCCTTTCTCTTTAAGAATCTTTCTATGCCTATGTATCGTATCACGAGATATTCCGCTTATCGATCTATCGTTCTTGTTGATTAATGCAGAAGCTTGGCAGCATTGCTGATGCTGATCTTTCCTTCAGCAACTTTGGCAATAATATCGACGGTAAGTTGTGCTTTAGAGTCCATGACGATCATCCCTCAGCATCCCCCAAACATTCATTTTTATGAATATTTGGGAAATCACTAATGAAGTGAATCCGTCAATTTCCCTTGGTAGTTAAGATACGACAAAATCGCTTGGTGTTAACAGTTTGGGATGTATAAACCCGAACTCGGCGTTGCAGTTTTCAAAACAGGCTCTGACCTGGCCTTACACCGAGGGACAACAATTTAGAGAAAGCAGCCACTAGAGTTTTGATTATCGCTGGGATATTGAATTTTCTTTGTGCGTGCTAATGTTACTAAGCGGACAAAGGTAAATAATGAAAACTACGCTTTCTGAACAGTAAAGCTGTCATTTACCTAACATTACCTCAAAGTATATTTTACGCTACCGTCATTCCCGCGCACGCGGGAACCCAGAAAAAAAGAGCTGCTTGCAGCAACCATTTCATCACCGCAGGGCCTGCATTGTTCAATTGCATACTAACGCATCTTGATTTTCTATGCGCAAATCCCCACCCAAAGATCTTGCCAATCCGGGTTCTTTTCTTCGATTAACTCAAGTTTCCAGGCACGCCTCCATTTCTTAAGTTGCTTTTCTCGTTTAATTGCATCACTCATTTCCTCATAAAGCTCATACCACACTAATTGATGAACACCATACTTGCGGGTAAAACCATCACGTTCATTGTGTTGATGCTGCCAGATACGTTGTACCAGATTGCTTGTTACGCCAATATACAGAGTGCCATTTCGCTTACTCGCAAGCATATAAACTGTAGGTTGCTTGATCATCCATGATTCTCTTTCGTGTAAATTCGGCCATTAGTTTATAGGAGTTATAAGTTATAACGATGGAGTAGCGGTATTTTACTCGCGATTATTTGCAGTGGCTGCGGCAAAAGTGATGTGCGCATAAATGCGCGCTCTTTTTTCTAGGTTCCCGCGTGCGCGGGAATGACGGTAGTGTAAAATTCGCTTTGAGGTAACGTCCGTAATGGGTGCTTTCTTGTCGTTACCTGTT
Organism: Gammaproteobacteria bacterium; assembly: GCA_003353945.1. Classification (GTDB taxonomy): domain Bacteria; phylum Pseudomonadota; class Gammaproteobacteria; order Pseudomonadales; family PIVM01; genus PIVM01. The sequence goes on along the minus strand of PIVM01000074.1, from coordinate 150 downwards.
GTGCTGGATGAATGTTGAATTTAGACCGCTTATCGAGATTTGCCGACACTGAATGGCACAATTATCAGAAAATGCTAAGCACAACATATAGCGGTTGGTGGAGCTAATAGGATAGTCCTTTTATACAACCATAAAACTAAGGGCTTCGGT
>PIVM01000566.1 GCA_003353945.1 Gammaproteobacteria bacterium | reverse complement strand
TATGGATAAAAAAAGAAAAATCCAAACTAAAATTGATTAATATAATATTTATAATCAAACCTATTAACTTTATCCAAACTCTTACACTTAACAACTCTAACTTTCAAAACAACTTTATCATAAATAAAATTGATTATTTATATATTATAATAAAGTATAAATAATATGAATACAAAATTATATAAATCATTAAAGAATAAAAATATATTTTATATTTTCCATCATTCATCTTATGATGAAACACAAAGAAAAGCAGGAGGTAGTCGTAATATATTTAATAGATTCGGTTCTTACATTACTCCATTTGATACATTAGGAAAATTTCAATATATATTTCAAGTAAAAAAAGGTAAATATGAAGAAGTAGAAGAATTATTTAAATTATTTTGTTTAAAAACAAATATGGGAAAACATAGAAAAAATGGAGGTGGAACAGAACATTTTGATATTTATAATATTGAAGAAACATTAAAATTATTTTGTATTTTCTGTAAATCAGAGGAAAATATAACATTAGTATCTCATAATGCAGAAGATGTAATGAAAATAGTTTTAGAAGTAAGGAAATACAGAGACTTTGAAGAAAGTAAAAAGAAAGAAGATAAAATAAGAAAATCAATAAAAGATAAATTAAAGAAAATTAAACAACCAAAACCAGAACCAGAAGAAAAATATCCAGAAGAAAAATCAGATTTTCAATTTCGTGATTATCAACAAAAAACAATTAATGAATATAAAGGTGAAAGTGGTATTCTATCATATTCTACTGGTTTAGGTAAAACTATAACTTGTTTGGGATTATTAGAAAAATATTTTTCACAAATATATAAAGGAAATACAAAAATATGTTTATGGATGACGAAAAAAATAGATATATTGAGAACACAAAAGGACGATTTTGAAATGTTAAAAAATCATTTTGGATTAAACATAATAGATATGGTTAGTGGTAAAAATATGAACCAAGAAATAAATAGAAATAAAATTAATATTATTCTAGTTAATTTAGATTCATTAGAAAAGGTTACAAAAATAATAAAACCAAGTATTTGCGTTTATGATGAATGTCACGGGATAACTGGTGATGCTGTTTATAAATATTTAAAAAGTATGAAACCATTTATTCCTATTATTGGTTTATCAGCAACTCCAATGAAATTAAATAATAAAAAATCACAAGATAGGATTAAAGAAATATTTGGTTCAAATAATAAAATACATTTTATTGATATGATAACTTATGTAGATGCTATTGATAGAGATTTAGTTGTTCCATTAAAAATTAAATGGTTAAATAATGTTGTAAGTGGAACACAATTAACAGAAGAAGAACAAGAACAAAGATTATTTGAAAATAATTATGAAAGTATTAGAGAAATATCAAATAATCATAGAAAAATAATATTTTGGACAAATACAATTA
>PIVM01000565.1 GCA_003353945.1 Gammaproteobacteria bacterium | reverse complement strand
GCTAAGATGGAAATCACATGTGATTTCACATGTGAATCACGTGATATGTGAAAATTTTGAGGTTCGTGTATGAATCACATGTGAAACTGGTCACTGATAAGAATCACATGTGAAACTGGTCACTGATAAGAACAGACGCCATGGTTGATCTTAGTCAAAGGCAAGGTATGAATCCATGTTAGAGTAGGGGACACTTATAAGTAAAGCCACACTAAAATCGCACGTCGGGTAAACTTTTGAGGGCAAATCGAAAACCGCCCTTGTGCTTGTCCCCTGTGCTGTATCGAAAACCGCCCATACAAATCAAACCAAAAAAGAATTTGATCTGGGTACGTTGGAACACACCTTAAGTATTATATCGACTTTAAGTAAATGTTTACGTGATCGCGCAGTTGCATCGTATCTTATATACCACAACGCCGAATTTGCAGCTGGGGTTCTAGAACATCTGACGAGCAAACCACTGCTACGTCGAGCCAGTCGAGGCGCTTTTTGTGACAGCATGGCGGGCGGGCGACACCGACGATGATGCCCGAATATAGCGGTAATGAAAGGGTGGTCGGTTTCTTTGCTTTATCGATGAACATTCGACTTTGATATATATCTCAGTTGTCTTTGAGCGAAGTTTCATTCGGTATTTCTTTGAAACCAGCGTTTCCTTCTAACGAAATGGCCGGGTGGTCACCCCGTGAACACAAGGTCTACTTGGTGCTGGAACGAAGGATTGGCGGCCGGCAGCGAGATGATGGCGGTCGATGATCAAGGTAACGATTTAGTTTTGTTTGTGATCATGTTCGTTTGAGCCTGGGGCAAATTTTAAACCCGTGGATGTGAAGTCAAGATGACGAATTATTTCGAGGTGGCGTAGGGTTACGGTATCTTCTTTTTTTTTCAGCGTATGACACAAAATCTCTCCGATTTGTTGTCCTCAGATATCAAAGGCATTCACGATGTGCTCATGAAGGCACATGACTTGCGCGAAGGTCGCGCATCTCGATGTCTGAGCCCCCGGAAACCCCTGACGCACCCACGGTACGGTACAGCGGCCCTGCTTAAGCCTGATACGAATCTGCCCCTCCGTCCCAGATTTTGGTAGTGCTGTGCATGCGGAATGTTGCGGAGGTTTCATGGACATTTTTGGTGGGGCACTTTCTATGAGTGCGTCCTCGCTGCGCCGCGTGAGTTGCAGACTCGCCCCATCGTTTACTAAGGCGGTACTGACGTTCTGACTAGGGGGGGGCGGCCAAAATTGGCCCATGTGATTTCACGTGAACCTCACGTGAAATCACATGTGACGTGAAAAAACGGAGCTGCGTGTGATTCACATGTGAATGTGATTTCCATCTTAGGTGGTGCTTGATTCTGGGGTTCCTTGGGATTTTGGCACCTCCTCTGGTTTTTTTCTGGTTCCTCTTTTGGTTGATT
>PIVM01000564.1 GCA_003353945.1 Gammaproteobacteria bacterium | reverse complement strand
TCATCACAGGCATCACCAATACCGTCAAAATCCTCATCCCCCTGAGTTGGGTTAGTGACATCGACACAGTTATCATACTCATCAGCAACATTATCACCGTCACTATTTGTCCATGAACTGTAGGAAGGACAGATTCCACCATCACAGGCCCAAGGAGCCGGCGCGTTGTAACGTACAGACTGGTTACCAGCGCGACAGGCTTCCAGAGGAAGGCTGGCAGGGCTGGCGGCACATGATACATCATAGTAGCCGCCGGACTGAACGCGGCTTTGAATATCAATCGCATCTACAACCGTCCCAGTCCAATCCGGGCCGGTAACAGCAAAACCTGTGGTGGAATGTTTGCCAACTAAGGTACCGCCAGCGTCAAATTTGGACTCTAGCCTACCTGTTACAGTCAACGTTTCACCACTAGCGGTAGTATGTTCACAGTCATTGTAAGTAAATACTGAGAAGCCACCGACACCATCTATAGAGTTTGACCAAGACGCCGTACCGCCGTTATCACAGCTATAGTTGATTGTACCCAGTGCATCCGTACCCCCTGGATCGGTACATTGACTATCTCCGCGACGGATATAGTTAAATTCACAACGAAGCTCACTTTCCCATTCAGAGTAGTCAAGCAAGAAACTGTGGTTTGCCCAAGGTAGCGTCGCAGGATAAGGATCAGCATCACAGTGATCACCCAGGCCATCGCCATCCGCATCCGTATTTGATGGGTTGTATACGCCTACGCATTTATCAATGGTATTGTCGTCCAAACCGTCATTGTCAGCATCCGTAATACCGCTGACATCACACACATTGGTGGGATCCGCCATATATTCACAATTGTCACCGTCGGCGGCATTACCCAAACCATCGCCATCGATATCGTCATCGCAGGCATCACCAATGAAATCACCATCAATATCACTTTGATCAGTGTTTGGCGTCATTGGGCAGTTATCAACATTGTTAGCAACGGTATCCTCGTCACCGTCACAATCACCAAATTGAGTGGTGTCAAAGTTGCCTGTGACGGTAACCGGCACCGCATTATTACCAATGTAGTTGATGGTCACACCCTGTTCAGCACAAGCGCCTAAGGTGATTTCACTATCCACAACCTCTGAACCACTGTTACAGCTTGTTCCGCTGGAAGAGACAGCAGCACCGGAGCCATAGCAAACCACTTTGCCACTAAGCTGCTCCAGCCTCAGCGTAAGACCTTCTGCACCTTCAACAACAACACCAGGATTAGGTTCGAAAATGGCTGATAGACTTAACTCAGGATTCGTCGGCGGCTCAGTTAAACATCCGGTGAAAATGGCTGCGAAAGAGACGGCTGGTAGCGCACTAACGAAGAGCGGCCTTAGCCTGCTGGCCTTTTTTTGTTTGATCATAATGACACTCCTAACTTGTAGACTTTCTAATTGTTATC
>PIVM01000205.1 GCA_003353945.1 Gammaproteobacteria bacterium | reverse complement strand
CATTCATATCTATGGCCTGCGCTTCAAAATTGAGCATGCTTTCAAGCAGGCTGTACATGTGATTGGATCGTTTTCCTATCACTTTTGGATGAAGGACATGACGCCACTAAAGAAGCGCAGTGGTGATCAGTACTTGCATAGGAAGTCGCAAGAATATCGCGACGCAGTCAAGCGCAAGCTGAAGGCATATCATGTTTTTGTTATGGCGGGCACGGTGGCTCAAGGGCTGCTTCAGTATCTGGCATCCTGCCATCCGAGGCTTGTCTGGAGCTCATTTCGATCATGGATTCGCACCATTCGACCAGGTATTGCTCCGTCAGAGTTTGTTGTCGCCACGGCGCTGCGTCACAGCCTTCCTGAATATCTGCTGGGTACGACTCAGGAGGGAACCTTTGCGAAATTCATTATCGATAGACAGGATGTTGATAGAATGGATGTGTTCAGGCTTGCTTCATGACGAGAACTCGAGACTCTTGAGTTATTAGAGTAGAACTTAATATACTTTTCCACTTCCATTCTAACTTCAACTTCACTTATATCTTTATAAACTTTAAAAGCATCCATATTTTCTACAAAGTACTGTAGGTAATGCATTGTGAACGTTTGCATTGAGCGATAGAAACGACACCAGAATTCTAATTCGTCTATATATTTATCAATATCGCCAGACTTTTTAATTTCAAGTAAACCAACATAACGGCTATGGTCATCATGAGAAATACATCCTGAACAACCTTTACCCAAATAGTTCAAATGGAACCCTACTTTATCTCTAGCCAAAGATTGACCATTACCAATATGCTGAAAAATAAAATCCGAGTCTAATTCATGATCAGTAATTATGAATGTTACCAATGACGGCAATGCCAAAGAAATTGATTCAACGGCATAAATCGCATTTTTCTCAAGTTGCTCAATGTAATCTTTCCCGGAAAAGTTGTTTTTCTTATCAATTAACCAAGATTCATTCTCACTTTGTACTTCTGCTGAAGAATTTGATGAAATCACATCACCAACTTGACTGAGAAATACTGACAGATCATGCGCTGTTACTTTCACAGGCTTATTTTCAGAAATATGGTCTTGATATGAATCATCACCGAATAGTTCTTCTCTAAGAGCAAACTCCTCCTTGGGAGACATAGCACTAGATACCCTATCAGACTTTGTTGACGAGTAGCGCTTTTCTGGTTCAATACTAAGAGCATTTCTAATTTTCTTCAAGAATGACATATATATTCCTTTGCTTGAATTTCGAACGATTCGAAGCCTAACGCTGCGCTCAAACGTGGCAAAAAGTGTAGGCCGTTTTTTGGCCGGAGCTTTTTGACATCGATTTGCAGCGCCTTGTTACATTTTTGATTTTAATGATTCCTTCTTTCCCCACAATTCATTCAAGTTGTATTTCTTTCCGTTAAAAACGGCATAATGCTCACCGGGAAGTATTTCGGACGAATTTCTTGCAGAAAGTACCACCGACATTATCAGCCCCAACACTATAGCACTGGGGATGCGAAATTTTTCGTCAAAGTCACCCAACTGCGTTCTTTTAGTGAAAACCAACCTCTGATCCATTTCACATTCATGTATCAGTCCGCACCTGATCACATGATAAATAATGTCTTCGAGACCTGCCATACATTCATTATCTGTTTTTATGCCCCGGATATTTTCACATTTTATTCGGATACCTCCAGCACTTAAGCCTGGCATACCAAAGGTTGTAATTACACCCATATTGTCTTTCAGAAAACACTTGTTACGCTCATTATTGTTTTTTGAGGGAAAGTACTTCGCAGCCGTAGCATCAACAGCAGAACATGCTAAGGAAAGTGCCGCATCATATTTTTCATGCTCCAACAACTCCAACGATGCAGAAACAAATGTTCCTATACTCACACTGGCTCCCTAAATGTAACGCCAAGCACTGCGGAAAACAAAAGTGGAGGCCGAAGGCCGGAGCTTTTGGTTTTCCGGCAGCTGCTTTTTGTTACATGCTTGAACTAATTTAACTTACTCGATACTAGCCGATTTAAACTAACCCCAGATTCAGCTGCTTGTATCGATAACATGCGATGTGTTTCAGGTGGCACACGAACCATAAATTTGCCGCTATAATTTTTGATGGCAATTGGCTCTGGCGCACTTTCTTTATTTTTGGCCATGTCAGTTAAACACTCTTTTACCAGCTTTCTAATACCAGCTAATGCTTTCTCAGGGGTTTTGTCGAGCCAGCTTAAACTAGGAAACTCTGCACACAAGCCAACATGCTCATGATCTTCTTCAGACCATGTTAAGCGGTAGGTGTAACGATCGTAGTTTTTAGTCATTTTGGGCCTCCAGACGATCAATTGCCTGTAAAACTTGCCTAACCTGATAAGGTTTTGCTTTGCCTTTTGAATTTTGAACGTTTACTCGGGGATCACCCTGCCAAGGAGTCTTGTAAACCTTGTGGCTTGATCCAGCCTGTCTAGGCTCACCAAAGTATTGGTCACACACCTTGCATAGGTCATTAAAGCGTATGCCCTTAGGGCTTCGCCTCATTTGAGCGATAATGTCTTTGACTGTTGCCATATCAATAATGATATCACTAATGATACTATAGTCAAGCCTGAGTCTGGCCTGATTTCAGCAATCTGCAGCTAACTCTTATGGCATGTAACGCTGCCATAACCAGTTTGAAAAGGTGGAGGCGTTTTTCAGCCGGAGCTTTTTCAAATCTGCGTTCATGGCTTTGTTAGAAACGCTTGCTGATGAATTTCATTAACAAAAACACCCCATGCCTCTGCCACACCAACATTGTAGTTATCTCTGAATGCAGGCCCAAACGCACCCCCATTTAGAAGTTGCTTCATCAGCTCATTAAAACTTTCTTTATCTCTTTTTCTGAGATAATCGACGAACATTGCACTTTGTCTATAATACATATGATGAACCTTAGCTGGATCGTCTGAATATTCGCCGAAACCATAAGAAAACGCATCTTTAATGAAGAATATTGAACCATTCTCATTAGGAACAAAAAATGTCTGGGTTTCTAAAGCGTCAATGGCTTCATGTAGATTAACGTTTTCAGCACCGCCGCCGCCTGACACATATGTAGCCAACCCCTCAATAAACCAGTTAGGAATGTTCCAAAAGTATGCATATTTCCCTATCTTCTGAGCAAGATGCAGATGGGACAACTCATGTGTCAGGATACTACTTATACTGTCTGGCATGGTGAGCAATCGTGGAGACAGGAACAGCTTATCTCCGAACACTACACCTCTCGGATATTTCATTGCTGTATGCTTTTCAAAACTTTCTAACGTAGCACATACATAAACCTTAATTTCCCTATAAAACTCTTCGGAATGTATAGACTCTATTTTCTCAACTGAATGTTGAATGTGAGAGGCAACATCATCTGAAAGCCCCTCCGCGCCCTTCTCAAAAAGGACACGATCATCATAGCTATGACGAACAAAATGCTCAATCGACTCATTGTATGCAACAGCTTTTTTGACTGGAGAGCAACCCTGAATCTGCAATATTATAAAGACTCCAACTAATAGTCGTAGTAATTTCAAGATATCTTTATACTCCAGAATATTTTCATCGTAATTTCTAACGCGCACCTCACTGGAAAACAAAAGCAGAGCGAAGCGGCGCTTTTGGTTTTCCAGTGCAGGTTCTTGTTAGCCTGATGGCGCATGATCACTACCTTTAATGACCGAGCTTTCTTTTCTTTTAGCCTCAATATCTACAGGCTCTGGTGGTATTCTTTTTCTAATTGTTGCAATTATACCGGTAATGCTTGTTCTTGTTCGCCACCAACTAATTAACAAATATACCCCGAGTAGAAGGCCAATTATCAAAAGTACAACAAACACTGTTTCCATGATTGGCCATTTTACGGTAGCCGTAGATAGCGTAAGGGTTGCCGAGAATGCTAGCGAGAGTAGAAATACTGAAAAGTTTAGCTGAAGGCTTGCAGGAGATCCTTTTTCAAGAAGCTCCAGCTCATTTTCTTTCACTTCATATAAGTCGACTGAATCTACGCGACCTCTTCTTACGACTAGTTTTTCTCCTGGCTCTTGATCACTTTTAGGAGTCATTACAATTTCTCCTTTAGCCAATCAACGTTCCCTTGTCCGTAGGTGCTACTCCAAGCGGACTCTATACCAGACTTTATAACAAATATTTTATCTGGCGATTCTATTATCTCCATTAGATGATCTCTAACCATAACAGCCGTTTGATCAGTCACTATCGCCCAGCAATTATCATGTATTGGACAATAAGTACCATACGATTTTAGGCGCTCATATATAGAGCCTCTTGAATCATCGTTTTTCACATCAAAGGTGACAATGTGGCACGTCATAAATTATTCTCTCCGTAGATCTTTACTAAGGCTAACGCCCGCATTTGCGGCTGGTTTGAAGCGCAGCGGAAAACCAGTCCGACAACATGCGCTTGTTAAGCAATGCCACTAATTAGACCCAAAACAACAAAAATTAGTAATGCTACCCCGGCTAATGTAAATCTCTTAGATTTAAAGTAGAAACCACATAATAAAGCCCATGTTCCCCAAAGAGTTGTACCAACCTCGACGGCTGGATCAGGACCATAATCTAGCTTGGCAAGCATTGCAGTTAATAGAGCGGCAACCACTAGCGATGGGATTAGAAATCCGATAGCGATGAGGATGATTTTAACTTTATTCACTGATTATTCCCTATTTGAGATGGAGCTTAGTTTTGCAGCATGAGCAATTGTTTTTCTGACCGCCACAGTTTCCGCAATATTTTTCATTACTATTACAAGTGCTGGCAAGGCCTACATTATGAACAAGGCCGTCTTTAAAGTAATGGCCACAAATACAGCAGTAGTTGTGACCCTCATCTTCATATGATTTGCATTCAGAGCAACGAGACTGAGTGTTCATATTGAAACCTTGTGATAATTTTGACTGCTTAACGCCAGCATTTGCGGTTTGGGTGCGTAGGAGCGAAGCGACGCAGTACCCAAATCCGCAACATGCTTTTGTTAGTGCTTTGCTTGCCATGAAATATCAATTTTCTTATGTTGTGCTGCACAATCGCGAAGATATAGGTTAATTAAACTTTGATAAGGTACACCTGTGTCATCTGCCATGTCTTTGAAGTACGCAATTACATCTTCGCCAAGGCGTATTGTGACTGGCTTTTTCAGTTTAGATGCATATGGGTTTTTGCGAGATTTCATTTTTGAAAAATCATATTCATCTTTCATACTATTCACCTTCATAAAACTTACGTTCTTTTGCGGTCGCTTTGCGCGCCGAGATAATACGCACTGTATCACCTTGATCCCTTTCGCAATGACAAACCACCAGAACTCGTGATTCATTGCTCACACCGAGCATGATAAAGCGATCTTCAGAGCCAGAATGCTCTTCATCAAAGAATTGGATAGCAAATTCATCATAAAACACTGATTTAGCTTCAGAAAATGAAACCCCGTGTTTATTTAGATTAGAATTCGCTTTTTTGGCATCCCAGATAAAATCAATCATATGTACATTGTATGTACGGCTAAAAAAATGTCAACCTATGGGCACTAACGCCGCGATTTGCTGCAGGCAAAAGAGCAGGCCGCTTTTTGGCCTGAGCTTTTGACTGTCAGCAACATTGCCTTGTTATGAGAGATAGGTTTGCTTTGAAATGCGAAAAGCACTTTGCTTGATTGACGCATTGATTTTGACAAAACCTAACTCCCTCTATAACCGAAAACCTTCTATTACACTCATTGCTT
>PIVM01000073.1 GCA_003353945.1 Gammaproteobacteria bacterium | reverse complement strand
ACGGTAGCGTAAAATACACGTTGAGGTAACGTCCGCGAAGGTCAGCTTAGCTGTTCCAGAAAGCATAGTTTTCATTTTTCGCATTTGGCCGCTTCGTAACATCAGCAGGCACATGGAAAGAAATCAAAATCCTGGCAATAAGCGAAACCTCAGTTTCCGTACTCTAATAACCTGCCGTATAATGTAAGACCATGTTGAGATCTATGTTCAAAACTGAAAGATCAAGTTTAAACTTATACAGTTAAGTCATGTTAGCAGTTAAGCCGGCTTATTCGCCAAAATTATTGCGCGCTTTGGTGCCGGTAGCCCTTCAACCGTTAACTGGGAATTATTGGGGGCAAGGTAATCCTGCAAGGAATGAAACTGCATCCATGGCGTGGATCGCTGTTCTTCACAACTGGTTTGATTGACGTCCACCACCCTAATATTGCAAAAACCACTTCGTTTAAGCCATCCGCACAATGTTTCGCAGCTGGGAATAAACCAGACGTTGCGCATTTGTGCGTAACGTCCCTCGGGCACAAGCACTTCATTGGTTTTACCGTCGATCACGAGTGTTTCCAACACCAGTTCACCGCCCGGACAAAGAAAATCCATCAGCTCATCAAGATGATCGAAGGGCGAACGACGGTGATAAAGCACGCCCATGGAAAAGACGGTATCAAATACCCCAAGCCGCTCTGGCATCTCTTCGCTGCACAGTGGCAGAAGAAACACGGGTTCTGTTGGCAGATATTTTTTTATCATCCTAAATTGCATTAAAAATTTCAGGGAAGGATCAATACCCAGGACAAAACGAGCGCCGTCACCGCGCATACGCCAGCAGTGATAACCACTCCCGCATCCTACATCCAGGACGGTTTTGTTTTTTAATGGTGCTATGTGCGGTTGGATGCGATGCCACTTCCAGTCAGAGCGCCATTCTGTATCGATAAAAGTGCCAAACAGATTGTAGGGGCCTTTACGCCATGGGTGCAGTGATTTCAGCTTGCATTCGAGTTGTTGACGTTGTTCGTGTTCAATATCGTCGTTGCAACCTATACGCACTGTGTCGCTGCATAAGTCAGAACTATTTGGGTATAGGGTGGGTAGTGATTCGTATGCTCGCTGCCAGTTTTGCCAGTCTCCATGCGTTTCTGGTTTGAAATGAGTCGTCAAAGAAGCAAGCAGGGCTTCTTCGTAATTTGCCAGCTTGCTTTGGCTAAGCTGTTGAAAGAAATCATCAAAGGAAGTCATTTTACGGCGATAAGAGAGATGAAGTTAAAACACTGAAACCAGACTTGAACCTGACTGAAACCGGCCTTGTGTAAACGGTCCCGATGTGTTTTTACTGTGTCCGGAATCAATACGTTTTCCAGAGCAGATCGTTTCTGTGCTATTTCCAGTTCACTGTAGCCGCGCAGGCGCTTGAAGGCGTGATGCAGATCGGTTAACAGTTCCTGGCCTTCGCGATCGGCTAGCGCAATTTTTTCAGATAACACCAGGGCACCACCGGGAAGCATGCCGTCGTTGATGCGTTTGAGTAATGCAGTGCGCTCTTCGGTTTGGATAAATTGCAGCGTGAAGTTCATGGTTATGAGTGATGCATTTTCAAATCGTGTGTTCTGAATATCTTGGCATCGAATATCCACCGGCGTTGGGCTGTCGTCTGAGGCAATATTCTCGCGGCATTTGGCAATCATGGCTTCAGAATTATCCACCGCAATGATATTGCATTGTCCCTTTGGTGCATTATGTCGAATGGATAGGGTCGATGCGCCCAGCGAACAGCCCAGGTCATAACACTGACTGCCTGGCTGGGCAAAGGTTTGTGCTATGACGCCGATCATTTCCAGAATCATGCGATAACCTGGAACGGATCGCTGAATCATATCGTTAAAAACACTGGCTACATTATCATCGAATGTGAAAGAGCTTACGCTATCGCGCTCGTCAGCATAAAGGCTGTCAGTAATTGGAGGAATCGCCATGATAGTCAAGGGAATAATGAAAGCGGCGCATTGTAGCAAAGTTTTGCGACATCCTTCCAGAGGGAGAGGTGCCATTAATATAAGGTTTCAGCATAAACCTAGGGTGTGCCCTGCGCACCATTAAAGGCATATTTTGACTGCTTTGGTGCGGAAGCCGCACCCTACAACAGATATGTCCGCAGCCCTAATGGAATGCGCTCCATCGGGCGTGTGGCGTGTCAGGCTCTTTTAGCTCGGCTAGAACCACCCTGATTAGCTGTTGCCTCCTTATCTTCATCGTGGACCAGAGACAAGGGTTCCTTGATAATCACGGAATGCAATTCCTCGAAAGACTCCCAGATGCTCCGGCGAAAGAGGTCAATATCGGGTACTAAATTGAAGTCTGCGTTAAAACCACAGAACATACGACCGTCATAACTCATCATAGATGTACTAAGGCCTACATTGGGCAGCAGGGGTACTTGAGGATAAATTTCAATCAGTCTGGCACCTAGCAGATAGAGGGGTTCTGAAGGGCCTGCAACACTGGTCACAATGCTGTTAGCGAATGGGCTGTCAGAGTGTTTTAGTGCCAGTGGCAGCAGGGTTGAGGGCGCCCAGTCAGCCAGATCCATAATGGTTTCCATGCCCATGGCTTGTTTGCCAGCTTTTAATTCCTGTGTGGTTTGCATAATGGTTTTAAGCTGGGATATCGGATTTTCCTCACCGATGGGTAAATCGAGTAGCCAATGAGAGACCTGGTTGGTATGTGCATGAATGTGATGAACCGGTCTCGTTTTGACGGGCATGGCGATGCGAAAACACTCTACTTCGGTGGGAATGCCACGTTTGATATAGTGCTTGCGAATAGCGCCGGTCACAATAGCCAACAGGATATCATTGACAGTGCAATCCCTGCCTTTGCGCATCTCCATTATGGTGTCTAGAGGCATCTCCATCCACTCACAGCGGCGGTGATATGAGAGCTCTCCATTAAAGGGGGACTCGGGTGGCTGATGACGGATTTTATGCAGAGATTTTGTGACTGCTTTGTAATGGGTTTGACATTCTTTGATCGGGTGATCACTGTTTTTCAAAAAATGACTGAACTCTCCTAGAGTTTTCATCGGGAAGCGTGCACGACGTTGTATCTCATCACTGAATAAGTCATACGATGAGGGTTCTGGGCGGGGTACGTACAGAGGCGTTTCGTCGATAGAGGTTTCAGCTTTGGTAGATAGCATGACATGCGTCAGATTCAAACCGTCAATACCGTCAAGCATACAATGATGAATCTTGGTGATCAGGGCAAAACGATTTTTCTCCAGGCCCTCAATAAACCACAGCTCCCACAAAGGCTTCATTCGGTCCAGCTGGTTGACCATGATGCGAGCTGCCATATGCTTCAGCTGTTTCATTGAGCCAGGGCGTGGTAGCGCTGTGTGCCGGATATGATAGTCAAGATTAATCTGCGGATCATCTACCCAAACCGGTGTTTTCAGATAGGGAATCCATTTGAGTTTTTGCCGATAGCGGGGAATGCGGTGCAGTAGCGAATTGATCCATGTTCGGTAGCTGGCAATATCCAAACCACCGGCTTTGTTGTGCATTGGTCCCATCTCAAATATCTGTATAGATACAATATCCATTGGGCTGTTTTCTGATTCCATAACCAGAAATTGCATGTCCTGGGCGGACAAACGCTCATAGCTCAGACGACTCATGGCATCCTCCATTGTTTGTGCCTTATCTTACCGTAATTTGAGTTCTTATTCGGCGATCGCATTATTGTTCGTAGATGATAGTAAGGTCTTGTCATTTCGGTAGCACTATTTAGTACCCAATTCAGTACCCAACTTAGTGCCCAATTCAATACCCATGCAAAGACCATTGCTCTTCCAAATTGCATTATTGTCTTGCATTACAGTATGCGTGACCGCTTGTGCAAAAACGGCATAATTAGCGCGTTGTTTTCAACAACAACGTCAACAATACGCAAAATGTCTCTATTAAATGTAAACCTATGTCTATCGGATTGCCATGGAAAATAACATTCTTTTTTTCGACCTCTCGGGATAGATACACACCAGAGGCCTGTGGTTTATATGCGTCAGGATTGCCATGGTTGTCGTGCTGATTGATATTCCTGTTGGACTGGACCTACCGCCAAGGTTCGTGATCAGCGTCTGGCAGAGCCAGCGTTTGATCGTGGTCGGCAGTGCGCTGTGTCTATCGAAGCTGCTGTGTTGTGAATACCCAAAACACATCACTTTGACAATTCCATGTTTCAACTCACTGATATTACATTGGATACAATGGTTGAAGTACCGGTTTCAGTGGCGTTGCAGGTGATGAATTTTTCCGTAAATCTTTTACCAGAGTCAGCAGTAATTCGCCGTTCCATATTTCCTGCATACCGGTGGCGCCGTAAAGATGTTGTTCCAGATGCTGCAAAGCCAGCGAGAGTTCACTGGACTGCACTTGTTGGCTGAATTGATCCAGGCTGCGAAAACCGCTTTCAGGCCAAAAACAATTAGCCCACTGGATTAAGGTTTGACGAGTATCATTGGGGTTGTTCTGCCGACAGGCTTTTACAAATGCCTGCCAGGCACGTTTTTCATTTGTTTCGTTATAAAGTGATGGTGCGCCAGAGTAGGATGCGGCAAACGTAGCATTTTTTACTTTTTGCCAAAGGCGCCAATACAGAAATAATGTCACCAACCAGGCGATGGCAAAGAAAGTGGTCGTGATTACCCAAAACAATGGGGGTTGTTGATCCTGACTCAAGACTGTACTTGTTTCAGTGATAGCAGAAGGATCAGTTGTGGGTTGATATTGAGGCAGTGGCGTTGATTGTGGATTGTCTGTAGCTTGATGGCCGCTGACTGACAGGCTTCGTGCCGGTAGAGTAGTTTCTCTTAGTGTATTGGTTTCGGTATCCCACCATTGAATGCGTAAAGGTGGTATCTGAAATTGTCCCGGTTGCGTAGCGAGAATCGCCAGTGATTCGGCGCGCGTACTGGCCACTCCCTCCGGTGTCATCTGATTTTCAGTGATGGGTTGGTCTGGGTAGGTTTTTACGCCGGGAATCGAAATCGTTTGCAGGGGGGGGAGTTGTTCTGCCATTAAACCTTTGGCGTTGATTTTGATTGTGCGTGTGATGGAGTCGCCCAGTGTTAGCTTTTTCGGGTCGGCGCTCCAGCTTTCTTCCAACTGGATATCTCTTGCTGGCAGCCAGTGTTGACCCGCAAATGTTGCGGGTTGCTCCAAAATATCGATAGTGGCTTCGGGACTGCGTAGCCTGACCGGTGTCCCCTGATTGGCGAAGTTGTCAAAAAAGGAACCGCGACGTCGTTGTTGTGGGATGCTGGCTGAAAATAGCATGGGTGGCACAGTTAATTCGCCGCTATTTTGGGGGAAAACCGCATACTTGACTTCATAGACACCATAGCGTTGGCCATTAATCGTTTTTTCGTAAGTGGTGTCAGACAGTTTTTCAACAAATGCCTGGTCAACATTGGGGGGCTCAGCGTTCAGATCAACCAGGGCGACCGCGCTGTAGAGGCGTAAGGTAAAGATGAGCTGTGATTGCACATAGGCTTGCTGTTGATCAAACTGCGCTTCGACAAAGACCTGATTGCCTTGTACCTGTTTGTTTGAAGCGGTTTCAGTGACTTGAACCCGAATGGGATCTGTCATGTCGTTTTTTACTTTGATCGCAGGGATGAGTAGATCGCCCGTGTGTTTTGGCGCCAGCCTGATAAGCCATTCGGTAGAGGATTCGGTCTTGCCGTTACGCATAAAATGTCGGCTGCTTTGACTGCGGCCCAGTACGCGAAAATCCTTATTCAGGGGTGATAGATCGGGGCCAGCGAAAACTGTGCTTGTATTAATGCTGATGGTCAGTTGAAAGGTTTCATCCATGCCAATACGGCTACGATCGACTGAAGCTGTGGGTTTGGCCAGGGCAGAGCATGACACCATCAACGTTAAAAATAATAATCCCAGTCGAAGTGATAAACGTGTCGTTGTTATTTGCCGCATAATCGTCACCAGATCTGTTGCTGTTCGCGGTTAGGTTGTGAGGATTGCCGGTTTTGTCGATATTGATAATCAAATTTTCTTCGCAGTAAACCGCCGGGATCATCCGGTACTTTTCGCAGCCATTGTTCCATGGCCTGTTGCTGTTCGGGGCTTAGTTCCTGTGGTTTGGCTTCAGCCTGTTGCATCTGAGCTTGCTGCTGCTCATCTTCGGCTTGTTCTTCTGTCGCCGGATTTTTCTGTTGAGCGTTTGTCTCTGATTTGTTCTCTTCTTCATCATGTGATTGATTTTGTGCCTGACTTTCCTGTTGTTCTTGTTCCTGATCCTGCTTATCGGATGAATCCTGTTGTGACGAGTCGTTCTGTTCAGATTGCTGCTCTGATGATGACTGCTGGTTTTCTTGATCGTCCTGATTTTCGCTGTTCTGTTGTTGATCTTTATCTTGTTGCTGCTGGTTTTGTTCCTGCTGTTTTTTCTGCTCTTCCAGCAGTTTTTTGTTTTTTGCAGCGTCTTCCATATCGGGATTGAGTGACAACGCGCGTTCATAGGCTGAGATCGCTTCGTCAATTTGTCCTGCGCGGGCCAGGGCATTGCCGCGATTGTAGTTTGAATCAGCACTGTCCATTTTTGCAAAACTCTCTGCAGCCCCCTGGTAGTCACCGGCTTTGTACTGCGCTGAACCACGCCAATCTTCAGCGCGAAACAGTTCACTGGCTTGTTGGTGTTCACCTGCGGCAAATGCCTCGGCACCTTGCTGGTCTTTGCGCTGCCAAAGACTCTTGTTCAAGGTTTGCCAGTCCAGGGCGTAAGATTGCTCCGGGTATAGGCTGACAACAAGAAAAAGGCTTAATAACCAGCCTTGCCGGAAGGACAGGGCGATGATAGGTAAAACAAGCAGTAGCAACCAATGCCCCTGTTCCTGCCAAATATCAAATTCGCGTTCGGTCAGACGTGTGTTGTTCTTAAAGGGATGATCCGGTAATAGATAGTTGATGTCGGCGTCTCCGAGCTGTGAATCGCTGTAGCGACCACCGTTCTGGTGGGCCGTGTTCTGCAGTACGCTGCGGTTGAGTTGTGCAAGCACAATGGCATTGTTATTGTCTTTGAGAAAACCGCCTTTGCTGATGGGGATGGGCGCGCCATCTGTGGTGCCAATGCCTAGAATCGACAATTCGATGGTTTTGCCTTGTAACAAATCAGTGATTTGAGGCGCGTGGTTTTCCAGCACCTCGTCTGTGATCAGTAAGAGGCGCGAGTTGCTAATCCCGGCATCTTTCATCAATTTTTTTGCCAGCTTGGTCGCAGCGACCACATTGCTGCCATAGCTGGGCATAATATTCGGTGATAGTGCCGGTACCATGGCTGCGATCGTAGCGCTGTCGTCTGTTAACGGGCTGACGACATGGGCGTCGCCGGAGTACACCACCAATGCGGTTAATCCTTCCTGACGGGCTTGCAAAATGTCGGCTAATTTATGCTGCGCATGTACCAGTCGTGAGGGTTTGATATCGGTGGCGTAGAGCGATAATGACAGGTCAAATAAAATAATCAGGGCGTCTTCGCGTTCATGTACGGGTTGTGGCAACTTGTTCCAGGTGGGGCCGGCCAGCGCAAGTATCGCAAGCAACCAGCCGCACAAGACAAAACCGAGTAAGTGGCGTTGACTGCGTGATGTGCCACCTTCCAACAGATAGGGCAATAATTCGGGTGCAATGGCTTGTTGCCAGCTGCTTTGGTTTGCCTGCCAACGGTACAGAAAAACAATCAGTGCAATCACCGGTATCAGCGCCCATAACCACTCGGGGCGCAGAAAGTGAAATTGAGAAAGCGCAGTGGATTCGATCATGACTTTGCCCTGCCAACGTGGGATGCCATTTGATTGGGATCTTTGCCAGAGGGTTTGTTGCTAAGAGTGGTTGATACACTCTTCTGTGGGCGAGGCAGGGCGCGCAGGCCCAGTAGCAAGCTGGCAAAAAACGCGATACCTAGCGGCCAGTGCAATAGTGATTTAATCGGGCGAAAGCGTTCGGTTTCTTGCTCAATGGGTTCCAGTGTATCCAACTCAACATAAATCTGTTCCAGTTCCTGTTGATTCCGAGCCCTGAAGTAGCGCCCACCGGTTTTTTCGGCAATAGCCGTGAGCGTGGTTTCGTCCAGATTGGCTGAGGGATTGAAGCGTCGAGAGCCAAAACGCGAGCCAAACAGGCCGGGTTGAATCATTTCTTCGGCGCCGATGCCAATGGTGTAGATCTTGATATTTTCCTGAGCGGCCAAATCAGCTGCTTTGAGTGGAGTCACTTCTCCGGCAGTATTTTCACCGTCAGTTAATAAAATCAGTACGCGGCTTTGTTGTGGTCGTTGGCGCAGTCGTTTGACCGACAACCCGATGGCATCACCAATGGCTGTTTTCTCACCCGCAAAACCAATTTGTGCTTCCTGGAGCAGAGTATTGACGCTGACCCGGTCAAAGGTCAGCGGTGTTTGCAGATAGGCCTGAGTGCCAAACAGGATCATACCCAGACGATCACCCTGGCGACGATCCACAAAGTCAGCCACGACGTTTTTCACCAGTGTGATGCGCTGCACGGGATTGTTGTTTAACTGCATGTCTTCCAGTTCCATGCTTCCAGATATGTCGACGGCTAACATCAGGTCGCGTCCGGTAGTGGGCAGGTCGACCGGGTCACCAATCCAGATGGGCTGGGCTGCAGCCAACACCGCACAGAGCCAACAGATGCACAGCAGTGTGGCAGGTAGCCGACGAGCGCTGGCACTATCTGAAGGATTACTTCCCTGTTCAGCTATTCGGCTGTAAAACGGTACCCGCAAAGCGGCCTCCTGACGGCTGACCGGTGGTAGAAAGCGATATATCAGCCAGGGCAGGGGAGTGCTTAACAGCAGCCAGGGCCAGTCAAAACCGATCATTGCATGTACCTGCGGTGTTTTCTGATCCAGGTTTGCACCCATTTGATACTGGCATCGACTTCCAATTGAGTGCTTGCGCTATAGGCCGCTGCCTGTAACTGTTCGATTTTGTTGCGCTCAAGTCCTGGGCATTGAGCGAGTAGAAAATTCTCCCAGTCCTGACCGCTGATAGCTGCGATGTTTTCGCGTCCGTAACGCTGGGCGCAGACCTGGCGCAGTAGTCGGTTCAGCGCTGCGGCCAATTGAGAGCAATCGTTGGAGCGTTGGTAATCCGATAGCGCTTGCTCCACTCCTTGCAGAGCGGCTCGGCGATAACGGTAATTTTGCAGGTATCGCCTGAAATAACAGGAAACGGCTATTATCAGTACGATAGACATCAGCGCGAGCAGCCACCAGCCGATCGCCGGTGGCCACCAGCTGATCGCCTGGGGAAGATGGATATCCTGCAATGGCAGTTGTTCGGGGTTGATCTGTCCTGGATTCATCGTGTCAGTTGCTGCTATTTGCGTTTTTTCGTCGTGCCAAAATAATGTTGCAATAGTTCCAATGGCGGTTTGTGAGTGGGTGCAGGAATCATTGCAATGCCCAATCGTCCCAGCTTCTCTTGCAGTGTTGCCAGGCGATCTACAAAGCTCTGGTGGTAATGTTGTCTCAGCGACTGATTGCCGGTAAACAAACGGAAGCGTTGATTGCCATCGCTAAAATTATAATGACCTGCTGTGGGTAATTGGCTTTCAAGTTCATCATAAGTAAAAAAACAGCTGACATCGTTATGGCGTGAGATGCGGTAAAACAGTTTTTCTGTTTCCTCATCAAAACCACTCAAATCGCTGATAAAAAAGACGGCGCTTCCCGGTTTGGCTATCCGCATGAGATCAGCGGTGATATCGCTCAGGTTTTGAGTTGTTCCACGGGCAAGCTTTTCCTTGTTTAACTGGTGGTTGAACTGGTCCACCATGCTCAGTAGCTGCAGCACGCTGTTGCGGTTGCGTTTGGGGCGGATTTCCTGGTGCTGCTGCTCATTGAATACCAGGCCACCCACGCGATCGCCATTGTTCAGAGCGGCCCAGGCGAGCAGAGCGCTTAGTTGAGCAGCTAATACTGACTTGAAGCAAGAGCGACTGCCAAAGAACATGGGGGTGCGCTGATCAACAATCAGCAGTGTTGGGCGCTCGCGCTCTTCGCGGAAAAGCTTTGTATGAGTTTTTCCTGTACGGGCTGTAACACGCCAGTCGATGCTGCGAATATCATCGCCGGCCTGATACAAGCGTACTTCATCAAAGTCGATGCCCCGGCCCCGAAAATGTGTGCGGTTGGGACCTGACATGGCACTTAGTGCCCTGCGCTGCAAAGTCAGTTTGAGATTGGCTGACAAATGGCGCAGAGCGATTAACTGGGTTAGATCACTGTAGGCGCCACCACCAGCGTCCAGCTTGCTTGCCGTTTTGCTTATGGGAGTCTGCATGGCTTAAGCGACGGGGACCTTCTGCATTAACATATCAATGATCTGATTTTTGGTCAGACCATTGGCTTCGGCTTCAAAGCTCAGAATCAGCCGGTGGCGCAATACATCATGCAATATGGCCTGAACATCGTCGGGGCTGACAAAATCCTTTCCTCTCAGCCAGGCATGAGCCCTGGCACAGCGGTCCAGGGCGATGGTGCCGCGTGGGCTGGCACCGTATTCGATCCAATTGGCCAGTTGCGGGTCATAGGGTTCCGGCTCCCGACTGGCGATGACCAACTGTACGATATACTCCTCAACATTACTGCCCATATGTAATGCGAGCACCTCCTGTCGCGCATTGAACAATACCGCTTGTGACAGGTTTTGCGGAGGTGGACCTGCCTCGCCTTGACTGGCTTCGTTGCGGGCCAGTTCAAGAATTTTCTGTTCAGCAGCGCGATCGGGGTAGTTAACCTCGATATGCATAAGAAAACGGTCCAGCTGTGCCTCAGGTAGCGGGTAGGTGCCTTCCTGTTCGATGGGGTTTTGCGTCGCCATCACCAGAAACAGTTCGGGCAGTGCATAGGTTTGCCTGCCAATACTGACCTGTTGCTCAGCCATTGCTTCAAGTAATGCTGACTGAACCTTGGCTGGAGCCCGGTTAATCTCATCTGCCAGGACCAGGTTATGGAAGATGGGGCCTTGCTGAAAGGTAAAGCTGCCTTCCTCCGGGCGATAAATTTCGGTGCCAGTCACATCACTGGGTAGTAGATCAGGAGTAAACTGCACGCGATGAAAATCCCCTTCAATGCCTTGGGCTAGCGTCTTGATGGCCTTGGTTTTGGCTAAGCCAGGGGCGCCCTCCACCAGTAAATGGCCATCGGCCAGCAGGGCGATTAGTAGTCGCTCGATAAGCTCCGGTTGGCCGATAATCTGTTCACTCAGCCAGCTCTGCAGTTGTTGGAGGGCGTTACGGTTGTCCGTATTATTTGTACATTGATTAGCTATATTCATCTGCCTGTTCATTATTGTCGGGATTGCCTTATTTTAAGGTTTGGAATTGTAATCAAGCAATGGATCAAGTCCAGTCTTTATTTTTTTAAAATGCCAACGATGCCGATTGGATGGCAGGTGAGCGTAAAAGTTGCATTGAAGCTGGAAAAACTCCACGCAAACAGCCAAAAAACTGAGCAAATACTGTGGGTTAGACTATTCTGAATACAATTGCCCTGAGATACGGGCCGCAGAAAAACAAACTGGTGTTTGCGCCAGATATCTGTCGTTTGGCATAAACAGGAAATAATGCATTATGGTACTCAGTGAAAGCAAGCCCAAATTCCTAGAACAGCTCTCGGAGGAGATCAATCAGCATTTGGATGCAGATCAGGCTGAGGCAGTCATCAATTTTGCTGAGCAATACTATGAAAATTTTCCGCTGCTCGATTTGAGTGGGTGGAAAATAAAAGATATCTACGGCTGTATTTTTGGTAGCTGGAAATTTATTCAGAAGTTCGATCTCGATCATGCCCGTGTCAGAGTGTTTAATCCAGAGTTTGAAGTACACGGTTGGCAGTCACCACATACCGTCGTTGCAATTCATACACGCAATCTGCCGTTTATTCTTGATTCGACGCGATTGGAGCTGAATCGTCGCAACGTCATTATTCATAAAGTGCATCGTGCAGTGCTTGCGGTGCGGCGTGATGCAAATCAGCAGCTATTGGAATTATTACCTGATCCTCGCCATACCTTGGAGCCTGATATTTCCCAGGAAGCGCTTTTTTATTTAGAGCTTGCCCATTGCAGCGATTCAGGCGTACGGGGTGAGCTGAGCAGAACTTTACAGGAGGTGATTGACGAGGTTCAGATTGTTGTTGATGATTTTATTAAAATGCGTAATAAGGCGCTGGAGGTGATTGCAAAGTTACCAAGTGAAACCGTGCATCTGGGTGCTGATGCGATAAAGGAGGCCAAGGAATTATTGCGTTGGCTGCACGATGATCATTTCACCTTTATCGGTTTTGAAGAGCTTCAGGTGAACTATGAAAAGGAGATTGTCAAAGTTGAAAAGTGTCCTGCCAATTCGCTGGGTTTGTTAAAATACCTTCCAAGCCTCAGTGATACTGATCTATTGCAGGAAATCAATTCAAGCACGCATGATGAATTGGCTACACGCCTATTGGCCTTTGGCAGGTCCTCTCGCCGATGTCGGGTGCATCGTAATGTCTATCCGGATTATGTCTCGATAAGAGATTATGATGACGAGGGCCGGGTCTGCCATGAATATCGTTTTATGGGTTTGTATACCAGCGTAGCCTATACACAGAGTGCAATGCAGATACCGATATTGCGCAAGAAGGTTCAAGCGGTCATTCAACACTCGGGTTTTCATCCGGATAGTCACGATGGCAAACAGTTATTACGGGTAATGGAAGTTTTCCCGAGAGACGAGCTTTTTTTAGCAGATCTGGATGAGCTTTGCGCGATGGTAATGGGTGTTTATCATATTCAGGAACGGCGCCAGGTGCGTTTGTTTTTGCGCAGAGAACGTGCCGGTAAGTTTTTCAGCGCTTTGGTTTATACCCCAAAAGATGTTTACTGTACTGAGTTGCGCGAAAACATTCAGCAGATACTTTGCGACGCATTGGGTGCCGACGAGTCGGAGTTTACCACTTATTTTTCAGAGTCGGTTCTAACACGTACGTATTTCGAGCTCAAGGTGGAGACAAATACTGCAGTAGACTATGACGTTGCGCTGCTGGAAAAGGAAATTGTTGAGGCATCCAAGCGTTGGGAGGATCAACTGCGCGAAGCATTGATGGAAGAGTTTGGTGAAGAGCAGGGTAATCGAGAGTTTCGATTGTATGAAAATGCATTCCCGCCGGGCTACCAGCACGATTTTGATCCCAGAGCTGCAATTAATGATATTAAAAAAATAGCAACACTGGATGATGGGCGACCGTTGGCAACAAGTTTTTATCGGGTTATGGAAGAGGCGAAACGCATGTTACGCTTTCGCTTGTTTTATCCCGATGAGCCGATGGTGTTGTCTGATGTCATTCCCATTCTGGAAAACCTTGGTTTAATAGTAGTTGGCGAGGCACCTTACGATATCTGTCGCAGTGACGGCAAAGTAGTATGGATTCATGATTTCAGTGTGCAGTATAACCAGGTAGACGCCGTTGATCTTGGTGAAGTCAGAGAAAAATTTCAGGACGCTTTTACTCGTATATGTGCTGGTGATGCTGAAAGTGACGCATTTAACAAATTGATACTGGGGACACATCTCAATTGGCGTGAGATTGCCCTGCTGCGTGCCTATGCACGCTATATGAAACAAATAAAATTCAGTTTTGATACGGTTTATATTGCTGAGGCACTATGCCGTCATATGCATATTACGCAGTGGATAGTCGATTTGTTCGATGCCCGGTTTAATCCACGAGCATTTTCCTGCCAAGAAGATAGAGTTAGTCAAAAAGCCAAATTGGAAGAGCACATTATTGATGCACTGGAAGGCGTTGAAAATCTTAATGAGGACCGTTTGATTCGTCACTATGTAGAGTTGATCCAAGCGACATTAAGAACAAATTTTTATCAGCTTGATGAATTGGGTGAGGGCAAAAAATATTTTTCATTTAAGTTGTCTCCAAAGCAAATACTGGATATTCCACGCCCAAGACCGCTGTATGAGATCTTTGTCTATTCGCCGCGCATGGAAGGGATTCACTTGCGTGGCGGTAAAGTTGCCAGAGGTGGTTTGCGATGGTCGGATAGAAAGGAAGATTTTCGTACAGAAGTATTGGGTTTGGTTAAAGCGCAGCAGGTTAAAAACGCTGTCATCGTGCCCGTAGGTGCTAAAGGAGGTTTTGTCGTTAAAAGACCTCCACCTGAAGGTGATAGAGAAGCGCTGCTGGCCGAAGGTATTGAATGCTATAAAATACTAATTCGCGGTATTCTCGATATTACTGATAATCTTGTAGAGGGACAGGTTGAACCGCCAGAGAATGTTGTTAGAAAAGACGATGATGATACCTATTTGGTGGTGGCTGCCGATAAAGGTACGGCTACCTTTTCGGATATTGCCAACGAGATTTCCAAAGAGTACGGATTTTGGCTGGGTGATGCGTTTGCATCCGGTGGTAGTATTGGCTATGACCACAAAAAAATGGGTATTACGGCACGGGGAGCCTGGGTGTCTGTGCAGCGTCTTTTTAAGGAGCGTGGGCTTAATACCCAAAAAGAGGATTTCACCGTTTTAGGTATTGGTGATATGGCCGGCGACGTATTTGGCAACGGCATGTTAATGTCAAAACATATTCGTTTGCAGGCAGCTTTTAATCACTTGCATATATTTATTGATCCCAACCCAGATGCGAGCAAGAGTTTTCGAGAACGAAAACGATTGTTTGAAGCAGCTCGTTCAGGTTGGGGTGACTACGATACAAAGCTGATATCAAAGGGAGGGGGTGTTTTTCGTCGTTCAGCCAAATCGATAAAAATTACACCGGAGATGAAATCCTCTTTTGGTATTACTGAAAAGCAACTCACGCCCAACAAATTCATCAGCAGACTATTGTGCTCGCCTGTTGACTTAGTCTGGAATGGTGGCATTGGCACTTATGTGAAAGCGTCCAGTGAAAATGATGCTGACGTTGGTGACAAAGCCAATGATCCTTTGCGAGTGAACGCGGTGGATTTGCAGTGTAAAGTCATTGGCGAGGGCGGGAATCTCGGCCTTACTCAGTTGGCCAGGGTTGAATATAAT
Organism: Gammaproteobacteria bacterium; assembly: GCA_003353945.1. Classification (GTDB taxonomy): domain Bacteria; phylum Pseudomonadota; class Gammaproteobacteria; order Pseudomonadales; family PIVM01; genus PIVM01. Next base: position 10,706 of record PIVM01000073.1, on the reverse strand, counting down.
TTGCATGGTGGCGCATCGAACACGGACTTTATTGATAATGCAGGTGGGGTGGATTGCTCAGACCATGAAGTGAATATTAAGATCTTGCTCAATGAAGTCGTTGCAAGCGACGATATGACTGAGAAGCAGCGTCGTTTACTGCTGGAGGAGATGACAAACAGCATATCCAAATTGGTGTTGCTGAATAATTACCGACAAACTCAAGCTATTAGCATTGCCGAGCGACAGGCATTCTTTCGCTTGGGGGAATATAAACGCCTTATTCATTCCCTGGAGAACAGTGGCAAGCTGGATCGAGGACTTGAGTATATTCCAGATGATGAAGAGTTGCTTGAAAGAAAAGTCAATAATGTTGGTTTGGCCAGAGCCGAGTTGTCGGTACTGATTTCCTATGTGAAAGGCATCTTAAAAGAGGAGTTGGCAAACTCGGATATTCCCGATGATACCTTTTTTTCAAAGGCGATAGAAACAGCATTTCCTGCAAAGCTCGTGAAAAAATTTCGCCAACAAATTCAATCTCACCGATTACGCAGGGAAATAGTCGCAACCCAGATTGCTAATGATATGGTTAATCACATGGGGATTACCTTTGTTGATCGCCTGCAGCAGTCTACGGGAGAAAACAGCGTGGATGTTGCCAGGGCCTATGTGACAACGCGGGAAATATTTTCTCTGGCGGACTACTGGCGCCAGATTGAAGCACTGGATTATGTGGTGACTGCAGAGTTGCAGATGTCGATGATGGCCGATTTGATGCAGTTGGTTCGTCGCAGTAGTCGCTGGTTTTTGCGCAATAAACGAAGTCGTATCGATCCGGCAGCTGAAATTAGTCGGTTCAAACGTGTTGTGCAGGAAATTGCCACGAATATCGACCAATTGTTCGAAGGCCATATGCATACGGGTTGGCAGATGAAAAAACAGCATCTGGTGGACGAGGGTGTACCTGAAAAGCTGGCCAGTTACATAGCCGGTGGGCAGAGTTTATATGCTGCCATGGGTATTGCAGAGGCGGCAAGGCAGGCAGGTTCCTCCCCGCTTGAAGTAGCAAAAATCTATTTTGTCATAGGGGAGGAGCTGGGGCTGAATTGGTTTGGTCAACAAATAGCGGATCTTAAAGTGGATAACCATTGGCAGGCGTTGGCGAGAGAGACTTTTCGTGATGATCTCGAATGGCAACAGCGTTCGCTGACGGTGGCAGTCCTGCGATACAAGGATGATACCAATTGTGTAAGTGATTGTATGACTCAGTGGTTGAAAAATCAGGCAGTTATGGTTGAACGATGGCGAGCGGTGTTAACGGAATTGCAGGCTACCGATGTGCATGAGTTTGCGATGTATTCAGTTGCGATTAGAGAGCTGTTGGATTTGGCGCAAAGCAGTGAGCATAAGTAACTTCTTCGAAGAAAGATTTTGGATAAATGGCTTTATTCACTCTTCTGCGCAGGTAAAAAAGTAGCTGAGATTGAGGTGAGATTGAGGTGAGATTACAACGGGCAAGCACAGAAATCCGATTGGAAATTACCCTGCTATGACTGACTCCAGCACTTGTAAGGTTTTTTCGGCCGAATTATCCCAGGAATATTGCTGCGCTCTAATGATTGCCTTTCCCGAAAGTTCACGTCTCAACTCCCGATCAGAACAGAGTCGATAAATCGCTTGTTGAATGTCATCAACGTTCGCTGGATCAACCAACAGACCAGCCTCGCCCGCCACTTCGGGCATTGACGATGAGTTAGCAGTAATCACCGGCACACCAAATACCATAGCTTCCAACAACGGAAGGCCAAAACCTTCATATAGCGATGGCATTAAAAGCACATCGGCATTGGCATACCAACAGCACAGCTCCTCGTCCGAGACTCGTCCCAGCACGGTAACAAATTCAACCAAATTCAATTGGTCGATTAAATGCTCAACATTTTCTTCTCCCCAACCGTTACCACCAACGAGAAAAAAGTGATGAGCAATTTTTTTTTGGTGAATTAGCTTGGCGTAGGCTTGCAAAGTACGGCGCAAATTTTTTCGTGGCTCTAGTGTGCCCACAAACAGGAGATAGGGTTTTTTCAATCTACCATCATGTAAGGCCAACTCTTCTTGCTTATGCTGTTTCATGTTGGCAGCTTCGGGAATGATCTCAATATCCTGCCTGTGAAGACCAAACTGCGCAATAACCTCATTCGCTGTTGCATTGGACGGAGATATAACTCGTGCCGCTACGCTAACAGATCGAGGCATCAAACAGCGCTCAAGCAAACAACCAAAGCGCGTCATCGTTTCAGGATGTCTTTTCCAAACAAGGTCATGAATCGTGACCACCTGTTTGACAGTAGGCGGTAACATGAGAGGCAAATGATGGCGAGGGGACCAAAACAGCTCAATTGCATCCATTCTCGCCCAGTATGGAAATACAAATTGAGCGTAAGGCGTACTAAACATCCGGTGTTGAATGCTGCCACAGCGAAAAGTAATGTTGGGGCCTTGTGGAATCACTCCAATAAACGGTCTATCAGAATAGAGATACCATTCGTGAGATGAGCAGGTCAGACGCGACAGTAACTCTCGACAATAACGTCCAATACCGGTTCCGGGAATAGATAAAGGTCTGGCATCGACCGCTATTTTCACGTTTTTACTCTGAATAACTTAGGAATGTAAACGAAATAGGTTTGTCATTTGGCGCAGTTATTTTGTTCGGGGCCGAGGCGCAAAAAGGGGCGCATAGTGTACTATGTAACTCTTTTTGTAACGAAAGCACCGGGCAAAAGAACAAGTCAAATGACAAACCTATTTCGCGCACGTTCCTTACTTCGCCACTTCTAAATCTTGCGACACATTTGAGTTTTCAAGCGTTAAGCGCCGGTAGATATCGACATATTGTTTACCCATGTGCTCTCCCTGAAAGAGCTTTTCATAGCGCTGTCGGGCGTTGTCTCCCATGCGCTTCGCTATTGAAGCATGGTTATATAGATAATCCATGGCATCGCGCAAAGACTGAGCACAGGATGGGGGGACGACCAACCCTGTTTCATTATGAATATTGACATGGCTGGTACCTGATCCCACCTCAGTGGAAATCAGAGGTTTGCCATACATGGCCCCCTCCAACAGCGTAACACCAAATGCTTCCGTACGAAGATAGGAGGGAAATACTACGCATCGCGCCAATTTGAAAAGAGCAACTTTGACTTCGTCTGACACATGGCCCGCCAGCTCAACATTATTGAGATTATCCCGCACGATCTGTTGTCGTAATTCAGATTCCGTTGGGCCAGATCCAACAATCATTACTTTGTAGTCAGCCCCTTTCACGGCATCCAGCAGTATATGCAAGCCTTTATAATAGCGAAGTACACCGACGAAGAGAAAAAATCCCTCCCCATAGCGTTGCTTGACTTCATCAATAGTCTGATCAGATACACTTGGGTAAGAATCTTCCTGCAGACCAATAGGAACAACATCCACTTTTTTTGAATACTGCTCCAGCACAGGACTGGTTGCAAAATAGTTCGGAGAAGTGCACACAATTCGATCAACCGATTTTAAAAACCGCCCCATAAGCGGTTTGTACAAGGTTAAAAGCCCACGCTGTCGAACAATATCAGAGTGATAGGTTAATACAGTCGGTTTTTTTACCAAAGTCAAAAAATGGCACAAATCAGCAAATGGCCACGGGTAATGGTAGTGAACAACATCAGCCCACTCCACATGCTTTTTAAATTCTGCTGGTGCCTTGAAGCCAACACTGCAGGAGGCAATTTCAAAATGACGTTTTGATTGGTAAACAGTCGCTTCTTCACGTTTTATTGGTGTTTTGCTCGGTTTATCACATAGCGTAACAACTCGGCTCTCAACTCCAGACTGCCTGGCATTTAAACAGATTTGGCGAATAACTTCTTCAAGACCACCTTGGGTTTCAGGGAAGTAAGTTCTATAGAAATGTAGAACGCGCATAAAGACACCAAAAACTGAGAAAAACGCCAAAAAATGATTAAATTAAAACCAATAATTCGCCCTATGTTGATAAGTATTAACTTGAGGCGAAAATCAAATTCTAACAGAAATTTTAATGAATGATACGAATTAAAGATTGTGACAATAAAATAGCTTTTCCATTCCATACCGATCCAAAATAGGTCACAGTTTGTTCTAACTGCTGCGACAACTATCCTGACACAGGAGGACAGCAATCGCTCTTGGTTATTTTATTGGTTGAATTTTAATCTTGCGGATATTTCACGAAACCAAAAAGGACAAATACTCTGTTGATCTCAAGCAATCCACTTAAAGTAACCAAATACTACCATACACGAGAAGATTAAATTCCTTTAACTATGCTTAATGCAGGAGAGCGTATACTAAATGCTTAGGCCTAAAAATTTTCATTTATCAATAAATTTGCTTGAAGCTACTTGGTTGTTCTTAGCACGCGATACACTCGACGATGATTGGCAGGCAAGGATTGTGGAAGAATGCGATTGTGAAAATCATCCAGTGACAATTGAGGAAATAGAAGAGGTAGTTGGACAAAATGTATAAAGTACGACTCACAGATTGTATCTATAAACCCGGCGAGCCTACACCAAAATTTCTTACCTTGGATATCAACCTTCCTTTCGTACCGTTTCCAGGTATGCATATCTCGTTACCAAATCCAGATATCACCTATACAGTCGAAACTGTAACATGGTGCGTAAAAAAAGAAACTTTCCTGTGCTCACTCGAACTGGACGATTCATCTGACGATTTTGAAAGTGAAAGAAGCATGAAAGAAGAGGTTGAGTGGCGCTTGTATATGGGGTGGCAAGAACTGGATGCCCAATCAAAAATACCATTGGCTTCACCGTTCAAGGCAATTAACGACTAAACGGTTCTGTCGAAAGTTGCACGGCATGATATAAATGTCATTACACTACTTACAACTATGTTGCGACCCAGTGAAAAATGTTCGGAGTTTATCTTGCCGAAATTAGCATTTAGTGCGCCACAAGCACATCGTTATTCGGATGAGTGGATAACTTACCGATAACAATCAGTCGGAATCCGTCATCCGCCAATTCAATAACCTTTAAATAGGTTAAGGTTATTTTCTCTTATAATCAAAATGCTTATTTGTTATAACATCGAAGATTTAACCGATTCGTATCCTTGCTGCAATACCAATTATGAGAAAGGTAGTCTGTGTTTCTAATATGTGAGAAACACAGAGCAAACTATTTTTAATAACTTGTCTTTAGAATTTAAATTGTTGATTCAACGCGTACATAACTACCGAATTTCAGCTCCTCTTTCCCGCCAGTATTTCGCGCCTTATGGCAGGCGATATTTCCTAATTAACAATAAGTTACGCTTATAAGGAACACAGTAATGCAGGCAGGCTACGTCATTCACTCGAAATCCAATAAGTATGATTCATTACCTTTCATACTGAAAAATCCGACATTCTCATCAAAATGGCCTGAAAATTGAGTGTACTTTCATCTACGTTAGTTGGGCCTTGCTGTTGTTGCCTTACAACATGCCTAACGCACAGTAATTACTTCAGCAACAGCATCAGTTTCTTGTCGATTTGACGACAACGGTTCTCCACCGACAACTCACGTATTCAACGATTTAACCAAGGTCCAGCGCCATGGAAGATAGTAATAGCAGACCATCACCTAACACGTTAAAGAGCCATTTGTTCATTTTTTTCGTCGGGATCTGCTTTCTTTTCACTTTTTCAACAACCAGTTGGTCATTAACTTGGCCGCACGATGCAAGCAATTTTATCTCCTGCAACAACTGTCATGGTGCCCAAGGTTCATCGGAAAACATAGAGGAGAGAACGGCCGAAGAGCAAGAGTCCATGTGCAGAAGCTGTCACAATTCCGCAGGGCCTGTTAACTCACGCGAAGGTCTTTATCAAGTCGCACTGCATACCGTCGAAAGCGGCGGTGAAACTATCGTTATTCGTTGCGGTGCCTGTCATGATCCGCACGGCTCATCCGCAATTGAAGACCCACACTCTGGGCAAACCACTAAAAATTTGAGTTTGATTCGTACCAACACAGCGGACTATGTCTCTCAAGCGCTATCGCCCGCTATCTTTCAATCCGATCAGGAGCCAGAAGGAACAAACACTTACGTCTTCAACACAACACCCTTTTCCGGGATATGCCAGAGCTGCCACCAAAATACAGATTATTGGCAGAACAGCGGCGCATTACCTGAAACTCTCCATAATTACGGTTCTCAATGCACGAGCTGTCATACTCACAATTCTGGCTTTCAGCCCGGCGGCTGTGGCGACTGTCATCAACAAGCGCCACTGTCGGAACTGCCAAGATTCGCAAATGCTATGCACCATATAATGGCTTCGACAGATGATGCCAATTGTCTCGCTTGCCACAACGTCAGTGGACACGCTGCCCTTGACGTGACACTGAATGATCCCGCTGATGTGCCCACAGAAATATATGAATCCTGTAATAATTGCCATCATGATGCCAGCCCTTTAATGGCCGATGGCCATGCTGGTCGCGCCTGTACACAATGCCACGATTTTGATATTGGCACTGCACCGATTGGCGGGGCAGGCGGTTCAGGTTGTGGTACTGCAAACTCGTGCCACGGTACCTCAAAATCACACCCGACGCATATGTTGACAGCGAGCGAAGGTGGACTGCTTGGGATTGATTGTGAAGAATGCCATAATGTATTAAGCATTCCACAATTTGCTGACGGTCAGGATTTATTGTCATCAACAACGGTATGTGATAATTGCCACAGTTCGGCAGGCGCTTATGATGGAACCGTTTTAGCAAAAGCTAATTTTGAAACCGGAGTCTATGAATCAGGGCGCACTGCGCTAAAATCCGGCAGTGAATATTGGTGTGCGAGCTGTCATGACGATGCTCCCGCAAGAAGCCGTCGCGAAGATCATACGCCATTGATCGTTGATAATTCAGATGTCGAAGCTAGTCGTACAGGAAACTGGGTAAACAAAACCACATCTCCCGGTTATATTGGCGATGACTATGAACAAAGCAGCGGCGGAACCGGGACAGATCTATTCACTTGGCAACCGGCTCTTCCCCGAACAGCGGAATATAAGGTCTATGCGTGGTGGATCAACGACAATTTCAGCACCTCAGACGCCTCCTTTACGATTAACTATGATGGTGGCTCTGAGAACATTTTTAAAAATCAAACGGGATGGACCGTAGGTCGCTGGAACCTGTTGGGCGCTTTCCCATTTGTTGCGGGAAGCTCCGGTTCTGTTCTCCTTGATGCCATTAATGCGTCTTCCTCATATAGGGTTATGGCTGATGCCATCAAGTGGGACGACCCTGGCGTACTGGCACCGGGTATAGATATGGATGTCAATAGAGATCGTCGACTTTCTCTAGATGAAGCTAAGTATATGATGACATTTTCGGAAATTCCTACCGGTAATTTCCGAAGGGGTTCAGATAGGCCAGTATTTCCATTTGGTGCACCAGTTACCGATTTTATGCCTGCTCATAACTTAACAATCGATGCCTTTAAAATGGGCTCTACAGAGTTGACGACCGCCCAATATGCAATGTATTTAAACTCTGCCCTCAAAAGAGGAAAGATTGTTGTGAATACAGGTGACGGCGGATCGGAACGCGTTTATCGCCTTGTGCCCTCCTATACGATAGAAGGAGCTCCAGGAACCACCTATGCCGGAAAGCTTCTTGCGGTATTGAGTCCTGTCACTGCGCTATCTCACAGGATGTCTCCTTACGCGCCTATGCTTATTTCGGAGCACCCTCTTAATCAGTCTTGGATTAATTTCAACCCAAAGTATAAGCATTTTACGGCAGCTCCTGGTTTTGAAGATTGGCCTGCAGCATTTATTAAATACTGGGGGGCTGCCGCTTTTGCTGAGTACTATGACCTGTCTTTACCCACTGAAGCGGAATGGGAGTATGTAGCAAGAGGTAATGCTCAGTATGATTACCCAACAAGTAATGGCAATATGGATTGCGATCAAGCCAATTACGCCTGTTACAACGCGGCAAATGTACTTGGCTATATGGGTACAGACACTCCCGATAAATACATAGGTTTTAGAACTCCTGTTGGTAGTTACCCGCCAAATAATTACGGTGTTTATGATTTGGCTGGAAATGTGTGGGAGTGGACCCTAGATTGGTATCGAACGGATTTTTACCAACATATTGTTGAAAACGGTATAGTTCGCAACCCCCTAAACGCTGAAGGAGAAGAACCTCCGATGGACGGAAGTGCGATAGGAGGACCTGGTCAAGTGTTTTCCCACGATGCACGAGTTTGTAAAGGCGGTAGTTATCAATATCATGGAGAGGTTACCTATTCCTTTTATCGCTTTCCCGTTTATTCGTTTATTGGAAATGACCACTTTGGCGCACGAATGGTTATTAGGCCGTCCTCTACTACCTTTAATGGCAAGTATTAATAGCAAGAAGAAGATATAACAGTCGAAGCTGTTATTCAGTAATGTTGAGCAGAGGAGGCGCATTTGCTCAAGTTATTTCTGCGAAAAAGCCACTACAATCGTAGTGGCTCAGACATAGTATGACACGTCCCCGTTTTAAATCGATGCCTGACAGTATTGTAGATTGTTGTTGAATTCTTCTCAGCCCAAATCGATTTACCATCAAGTAAAGTTTCCATTGGCGTTCTGCCGCAGCACATCTTGCCTTGATGAGTTCTTCCATTGTTATAGATTGGCGGGTAAACCCTGGATCGATTGGTGCGGAAAATTCAGTATCGCATCGTTTATCGATAACATTGAACATCATCAATCGTGTTGTGAGTCTATGGAATGAGCGAGCTCGAGTCCGTAGCACTTATTGAATCGCTACAAGATAGCCATGTTTACTCGATATGTAATTTTCATGACTGACTCCTCTGGACTGACGAAGCAGTTTCCTACCAACAGGGATCGACAGTCGGCTATCTGGAAATTGTTACGCTCAATGTAATATTTATGACTGACTGTTCAGGGCGATATGCGGGCACGTATTGTTCAACTTTCTCGCGTTTCCCCGCGTATCCTGTGTTTCGGGCAAGGATTATGCAGTCAATATGCCTGGCCGTTTTAGTCGGAATAGGTGGGTGTCCGCTATTGCGAAGTCGAGGCGAAATCGCCGATTAATCCCAGGGACGGCTTACTCTAAATTGCACGCTCTCGAGTGCATATCCAACCAAATTAAATGGGTATAAAATCCTTTTACCTGACCATATGTCTTGGTTATATCGACTCTCAACGTTCACTACTCTCGATGAGCGGTCTTTGTTTAATAATTAACCTGCATAATGAACAGGGCCAGAAAAGTGAGCGAGTAGGTCGCATAACATATCAAACACAAGTATTTTGTACGCATCAAAACTCAAAAAGCAGACATTGTCTCGTTAGTCTGGTGAACAGATTTTGCCATTGATTGACTATAAAGATGGCCGGTAAAAATAGCACAATCGACTAAAAAATGGAGCACCAGGCAGCCACTATCCCCAGAACTATTCTCTTGATCACAGATTGTAAACTTTGGTGAAAAGTAGATACCTATATGTTTATAATAGCAATATAGACCAGTTCTTATTGCGTTCGTATCATGATCAAGAGAACGGAGATAAGAAGAACGATTCTTTTGAACAAAACTGTTATACAAAACAACAGTCCAATCACGTGTTCAACCTAGAGATAATATAAGTGAATAGAATTCACGCTTTTGAGATTCATGAACAGTCGTGGTGTCCTGCTGTCTTTAGAAATCAATTAACAGAATTCCTTCAGTTTTCTGCCATGGCGTTACGAATTTATGATGGAGTTATCCCCCTCATCGAAAAAGTATTATCGAGAACCAGTTCAAAACAGGTTGTTGATTTATGCTCCGGTTCCTCTGGTCCATGGCCACATTTGTCAGATCAGGCGTCGGATTTCAAGGTCATCCTTACGGATAAATTTCCAAACCTTAATTCATTTGAGCGCATTTCTACTGAATCTAGAGGGAAAATTAGTTATGTCTCTGAGCCTGTGGATGCGACAAATGTTCCATCGCATTTAGATGGCATGAGAACCATTTTTACGGGATTGCATCATTTTCGGCCTGATATGGCCAAAACAATACTACAAGATGCTGTACATAAAAGAACAGCAATTGGCGTTTTTGAGTTTACAGAACGTAGGTTATATAACTTTCTATCACAACCCATAAGTATTCCCTTGATTGTGTTTCTATTAACACCTTTTATGAGGCCATTTAAATTGTCGAGGCTGTTTTGGACATTTATTATTCCCATTGCACCCTTGGTGGCCCTGTGGGATGGGATAATTTCAAATTTTAGAACATATTCTGTTCGCGAGCTTGAAGAACTTATTGAGTCGATTAATAGCGAGGGCTACAAATGGGAAACAGGAGTGCAAAAAGCACTACTACCGGGTATTCAAATAACATATTTGCTTGGCTACCCCGTTGATTAATTTACATAGAGTGTATAACAAGCACAGGCATGTTCGCCCTTCGGGCTGGACCTCCGCAACTTGTCACGTTTTGTGCGGAGCACAAAAAGCGCCAAATTGCTGCGGCCCATGCTGTGGGCGTTCTGTGCCTAAAGAAAAAGGGTTTATCGTGAGCTGCAACGGTCAGCTTGGGTAAGGGCACAATTGAAGTCAGCAATCCAACAGAGTAGTTTTTACCACCGCTCTGGTACAGTAC
>PIVM01000204.1 GCA_003353945.1 Gammaproteobacteria bacterium | reverse complement strand
TATTTTTACATTTATTTATGAGGAGTCTATTTCGAGAATGAACTTTAGTGAGAATGCTGGTGAAGATCAATAGTTGTGGGCGCACTGGTTATTTTTAAATCCCTCCGTCCCCTTTAATTTTGTCAAGTGCTACGATGGGTAGTCTTATTACTACTTGCGTATTATTACTTGCGTTTCGGAACAATTACGGACTCCCTGTTGCAAACCATTTTAAATAGTATTCTTTTTCAATCTTTACTTTGAAACGCGCATCTACTAAATAATCTTCGTCATCCACTGTAAAAGGAAAATAGATACGGTGAATTTCATTTTTGTGTTTTTTTACATACTCTAATGATTGACCAAAAGTCCGGTTGCCGGATACAGTTTCTACTTTAAGACTATCGGGAGAGTGAAAAACAATATATTCGAACCTTTTTTTTACGAAGACGATTAAAATTTGGCTGATTTTTTTGCCCCCTAATTAACATATTTTCATTTCTATCGTTTATCTGATACCAAGCGTCCTCTATAGACAAAGACGATTTTTCAGGCAAAGCTATTCGAATTGTGAGTTTTGATTTCGAAAATCCAAAACTAACACTAACATCTAGTTCCTTATCCAAGTTACTATCAACCTCTAGACCTCTACTTAAAATTTCCTTATCTTCACTATTTCTATTTTGTTTTTTTGTACTATTCACCATAGAAAATTTACCGCTCGGTGTTGAATATACAGAGCCCGCATCTTCTGTGTAAACAAAATTCCATACCTTATAGCAACCGCTCAGAGACAATGAAAAGCAAGCGATCAGCAAATATCTCAACCGTATTCCTTGCACTTTTCTCAACATTCTCTAATTCTCCCTAAACTGTGCCATTATCCGATTTAACAGCGGCGATAGGTGCCAGTTACGCAGGTAACCATCACTGCTAACACCCGCCTCATCGATTCCACTATTGTAACCTTGGGCGAAAGCTGAAGGATAGGCAATCGAACCTCCACCACTATCTACATAATCTGGTCCCGGCATTGCAAACAATAATGGCACAAACGATTCTGATTCAGTGGGTCCACCGTGCCAACCAGGGAAAACCTCATGTTGGTTGTTTACGGTTAAATAACCGTAAACACCATCCAGTATGACTAACACATCACCTGAGCGACTTCCACTTGCATTTTTATGATTTAGCTCTTCGATGCGCTCTTCAAAGGCAGGCCAATGCGTGGCATCGGGTTCTGCATCAACATCGTTACAAACATCCTCTGTACATTCGACTGTTTTTCCCAACAGTGCCGCTAGTTGATGCGTTTTATCTTTAGCCTGGCGAGCAGCATCCCATGCATCAGCAATGTATTGATCCAGAATACTTACATTGCTGCTGTTATTAATTGTATCAAGCGCCGCCTCACCTGCTGCTTTTTGCAAAGCAGTATCGCGGCTCCCTTCTATCTCCGACTTTAAGGATGCTGCTTGCTCCTTTATCTCCTGTGTAAGTAGCGGATCTATCTCCAAATCATCAGCGATATCATAATATGCGCTGGCCCGTTCACTAGCGGTCTGCGCTGTTTTAATTGGCATGCCTGCATGCCTAGCAGCCTCAAAGGCATCAAGGCTGTCCAGATGTACCGTATAATCGCTACCGTTTTTCGTAACACTGCGCACCCAACGGTAGTCGGCCTCAAAGTTATTACCATTGCCAGCTTTGACAAAAATGGCTGGAATTTTTCCTAGCAATCCATGACTCGGGATATCATCTTGATGATACACTTCGCCATCACGATTCTTACGCTCATCATAATGCTCACACCGCTTCCCAATTATTCTCGGTGCAAACTCACAAACTATTTGATTGCCATCTCCTAAGTAAGGATGTTTTCCCGTTTCCGGATTTCTATTCCCAACCGCTTCACGATATAACAGTGCTGCCACCTTCAAAATGCGTTCATTCGTTGGCGGTGACTGCCAGGTACCGGCGTCACCTTTCAGATAAAAGTGCCCCATAGCACCATTGGGTGAATAGACTGCTTCCATGGTATCAAAGTTATCACCATTCCAAAATTCCCAGCCTAAAACGCCCGCTGCCGCAGCATCAGTGTGTGTGGATTCAAATAGCCGCCCTACCTCTTTAGTTAGCAAAACATACTCTTCATTTTTACTGCGAAATGCATGCAGACCGTGATCTGCCACCATGGCGAACATTACCGCGTTTTGGTAACCTTCCTCCCAGATTTTTTCAACTACACGGCCAAGCGCTGCATCGGTTACTGACGAGGCATGTTCGTGTAAGACGTCAGGCGCATCTGTTGCATCAACACCGGTCCAAAAATCCCCATCGAGGATGGAGCCTTGCGTTAACGCAAGAGAATCACCGTTGTCTTCTTGTTCAGAATCAACCCCCAAATCAGCCAAACCAAAAGTGTGGCCAGCATTGTCCGTTCCGGGCAAATAGACCGATAAAATATCCAACTCATCTTTAGCATCAGCCCATACTTTTGCTGCTAGCGGTCCACCGCCAATGGCAAAAGAACCAAACGTACGGTTATCCAAGCCTTCCGCAGCTTCTCTGGAGTGACCCAGATCCATCGCATTGGTTACTCCAAAATAGGCGTCATCCATGTCGACATTATCTCCATTTTTTGAATAGAAATTATGTATTGAAGCCACTTTCAAATCTGTATTGGCTAGTGTTGTAGCTAAATCGCTGTATAGACTTCCTGCCCCTGCAAGAGATCTTTCCGCCATCGAGTACTGGGCATGTGGTCCCAAAGCCAGATTCCCTCCAAGGGCGACACCGGCTTGTTGCTGTTTATCCAAATTGATAAGCCCAAAATCATGTGGCCCCAAATCAATCTTGCTTTCTTTTCCGCTTGAAAAGACGGGGTACTTTTTCCATGTATCAGTATTTTCACGCGGAAAATAGGAATTTCCTAACCAACCATGTTTTGATGGCGGCCCTCCGCTAAACACACCGGGCCAATTGGTCCATGTGATGGTTGGCATGGCGGATAACGCAGCCTGATCAGTGCCCAGCGCATGTTCAAACACCTGTTTAAAATAGCGACTGCCATTTTCTGCATCAACCAATTTAGTGGCGGTCTGATAGGCTAACCCGTCGATAGCGAGTACAACGGTCTGCAAAGGTGAAACGCGGAACGGCACATTCGATTTCTTGGTTTCTAATTCGCCATCGTTATCACGTTGTAAACTTACCTGAATCAGCTTAGTTTTGTTCTCATCAGCCGTCCACTTATCAACTCCAACAACAAATCTGATTGCTCTCTTACCACTATCAGTGATCCCTTCCGACCAGTTTAATACACTGGCACTGTTGTCGTTTTGATAAAGTAAATCAAAATCATCGGGAAACAGAGCGCGCCAGAAATAGTTTTCAGACTCAAGAACTTTCGCACCAGTTACCTGCCAACCTTCATCGATTAAGTTATTAAACCAATCAATCTTAACAATCGTGCCAGCGGCGTAAGTAAACACTTTCTGCTCATAGCTCCCCAGATATGGGTTATAGCTACGTGTATCACTAAATCCCATCATCGTGCGCAAGGCAGGCCCATCTGTCCTTGCATAAATCGACTGCTGAGGTAGGTGTTCCACATGACTGTTTTTGATGTTAGTGGCGGTAACCCCAGGTTTAAGCGGTCTGGCTACCTGGATAAAGGGGCGATCCGCATGGTACCAAGCATCATCGTTGCGATGCTTAATCAAAGCATAATCAGCACCCCAAACCTTGACGGTGGCCAACGGATCAAACTCTAAATCGTCATCCTTAACACGAACCCACAACGGATTGAACATGCCTCTGTCAATTTCATCACCCCTCTTGATGTTGTTTTGAACATAGGCCACTTCATAACCATCCGCCGTTTTTTAGCGTGGTAATATTGATTGTCGCTCGACCGATATTACCGATTGCATTTTCTGCCTCCACAGTTACTGTTTGCGTGCCTGTTACCAACTCAATCTGAAAACTTAACGAGAAATATCCTACAAATTTATGCGGTATATTTTCATAGTCGGTGGTCGATTCTTCCGTGAATGGACGTATTTCCTGAAGCGTATTACCGGTTGCAGGACTAACGTCCAAAACCACAACCTCATCACCTCCCTGTGAGTTCGGTCTTGGCAAGGTAATGGTGACTTTATCAATATTGGCGCTGTTTCCTTCAACAATATCCGCAATATCGCAATACACTTTGCCACTCAACTCAACATGCGCAGTGTTACTGTCTGTATCAACCGAGATATCACCAACGGTAAATGGAACAACATCAAAACCGGAGTTCTGACCAATAATCACCACGGGCTTAGGATCTGAGACAGCATATTCATGTTCAACCTTTTCATAGACTTCATTCACATATTCCAACTCAAGTTCAAACGCCCACTCCCAAAGAGTGTTAGAGGCATCATTATTGGTATAAAGTCTTAAAGTTAAAAAGTCACTTGCGTCAAGATCGGCTAAATGTTCGAGATTACTGATACTCACTGTATTATTACTATAGGTCAGCGAGAGTTCTTCCTCACCCAGCGCCAGCACCAACTCTTTTTCATCGGTAGAAAAAAGGGCTAACGGCGGGGCCACTTCTTCAGCCAGATCATAGATAAACTGCACCAGGTCTATCCCGCTGCTAAGGGTAGGGTTTTCGGCTGCGATAATATTATCGCTGGTGGTGGTGACGCCTTCTTCATCGGTACTAACGGTTTTAATTTGACTGGGCTTAATATCATATACCGTAAAATGATATTCCGGCCGATAACGCCATTTATAAGCCTGATCCGGTTTAAAGGGATTAAGCTCATCGGGTGAAGTACCACCACTTTCAGCTGCTGCAGCTGCGGCCTCCTGCGCTATCTCCCACTGCTTGTAATACAACTTATTTTCTAATGAAGCGTCTTCATCCCATACCGGCGTTAATAAAGGCACATAATGTTTGGGCCGATACTGCAACTGGGCGTCACCCGCACCGGTGGATGCAAAGTCGATTTCCGAGGGGTTTAATGCGCGGTTCTCGGCATCGTTAATCTCTATTTCTATATTCGGGTCTCCGGAAAAATCCGGGCTGCGGTTATAGGACTCACCATTGATCTGAACATAGAGATGCTGAGTACCGGCATTTGCCTCACTGACACGGATCAGTTGCAGGTTTTTTCCGGGGTTTATCGGGAAATACCGAACACTTTGTCCGCTGGTGCTGGCCTGGTCGTTTTCATCCAGCGACACACGGTAATCTTCAACCGTGTTTGCTGACGTCAGCTTGCCCAGACGTGCGGTATAACCAAAATCCTTCAGTTGTTCCGGTAACGGGCTGCCATCTTGGTCAAGCCATTCGGTGTAAACCTTAATAATAATGTCATCGGTTTCTGCGCCGCCTTCACTGCCTATCAGGTATTCACGTTTGTCTCCCTGGGTGAGGCCATGCTCTACTAAGAGTTCTCGTTCGGCCCACACTTTCAGATTAGGCGGCCCCATTTTGATTTTGGGTACACTGATACTGGGGACACTGTAGATGCTGTTTTTAACATCCAATACGGTTTTTGCACTGCCGATATAACCGGTAGCGCGGTTGATGGCGATAATTTTAACCGGCTCGCCAGGGCGCACATGATCGGCTTCGCGTTCATGGAATTTAGGGTTCATACCCGACAGGGTCTGCCAGCGATCAAAGGCTGTGGCGTTATTAATTGAATTGCCGTTTTCATCCCGGCGGCCGAAGCGTGAACTGGAGCGCAAAGCGCCTTCCAGGCCACCCCGCATTTGTAAGCGGTAGTGAAAATTGGTTTCGTCGACATCCAGGCTACCGGTGTCG
>PIVM01000563.1 GCA_003353945.1 Gammaproteobacteria bacterium | reverse complement strand
AAAGAGTATTTAAATCATCTAAATATTGCCCTCGGTTCCTGTGGAGAATTTCATTCTTGCTATGAGAGTTTCAAGCAAGCCCATCAAATTACGGACGCTCAATACGAACAGTTAGATCAACTGCACTATAAAGTTGAAAATGCATTACTTAAGTTGATTGAATCTCTTCAAAAAAAGCAAAAAGATCAAAATTGGAAAGACAACTTTCATACCAAATAATAATTATGCTTCGCCCGGCCCCTCATATTCGCTACCATATTGCAGCCATCCTTGCTGCGCATTGGGTCCAATTCGTAGCCCAATACAAACGGTGGATCAGACCGGTTGTCTTTGAAAATGTGCGCAAGGTATTAGCTTGCCGCACACCTGTATTAGGTTGTCATATCTACCAGTGTAAAGGTTGTGGTCATCTGGAATTGATTCCTCATTCCTGCAAGAGTCGTTTCTGCCCTACCTGTGGCAAACATGCCACGGATGTTTGGGCCAATCAGGTGCTCAATGCGCTTTTAGATGTGCCCTATCACCATTTGATTATGGCGATTCCATGGCAACTGCGTATTGTCATCATAATGAATCGTAAAGCAGCTCTGAATCTTTTAGTTCACGCCGCCACTGAGTCCATACAACAATGGGCGAGAGACATCAAGGGCATGCGCATGGGCATTTTGATCGTTATTCATACCTTCGGTGCCGACATGAAATGGCATCCTCATATTCATCTTATCGTCACAGGCGGTGGCCTTAGTCTTGATGGGAGACGATGGATTGCGACAGATCCCAAATTCCTCATGCACCACGCAGGGCTTAAAAAGCGATGGAAGTATCAGGTTACCACCCGCATGAAAAGGGCCCATCGTGAAGGCCAATGGCGTTTTCCAAAATCCAAAGATTTTCTTAAACAATATCCTTGTTTTGCGGCGATGCTTAACAAGCTCTGGTCATTAACCTGGTGGGCATATATCGGAGCTTCGCTTGTCGATCCTCGTTTCAGTATTCAATACATTGGTCGCTATACCAAAAGAGCAGTCATGGCCGAGTATCGAATCGTTTACTATGATGGCAAGATCGTTCGCTTTAGCTATAAAGATTATGCCCACGGTGCAAAGACCAGTTACATGACAATGAAGGTTTACACCTTTATCGGTCGTCTTATTCGCCACATCCCTGATAAGCACTTTGCCATGATTCGCTATGCCGGCTTATTTTCTAATCGATGGAAAAAACAGTACTTAGCCCAAGCACGTACTGCCTTGAGTCTACCTGAGTCTGATGATTACAGTGAAAATACAAAGCCTTTATGGGCCGAACGTCAGACGGACTATACCGGCATCAATCCGTTACAGTGCCCAAACTGTAATAAACCGCTAACATTTGTGGGTTGTTTCTTCGGTAATTGGAACCAACTTCAACAGCTGTTTGTAAAAGCCGGCAAAGCC
>PIVM01000562.1 GCA_003353945.1 Gammaproteobacteria bacterium | reverse complement strand
TACGTAGTGCCTACGCTTCACTAATTTATGCAAAAGCAGAGTCCGAGCAATTGATAGGGCAAGCAGATGCCCTGTTTAGAGAAGCCCAAGCAGATTCTCTGAATGCAGAGAATGTTTATGATCAGGCAAGATATGCATTGCAGCTTGATTCTCTTGCTGCTCTTTTTCAACAACAAATTGATTCAATGAATCGGGAGATTCAAGGAGAAAAGGATTTGGCCGTAAAAACCTATTACGCAAATTACATAGGTGCTATAGCAGATTATGCTGAGAAACTAGATACTATTAGTGGAACTATGAAAGCTGTGGCTCAGCTTCAGAGTGATCTTGACAACGGTGAGACTCGTGCACTTGATGCGGCTCAAGCTGATCTTGAATCTGCTGAAGCAGCGCTTGCTGCCTTGCAAGCTGAGATCGTTATTGCAACCGCCTCTTTAGGTGATCCAGATGCTGTCGAAGCTAGGATTCTTGAACTTAGGAATGATTCTCTTTCTGCAGAGGCTAATATAGTTCTTAACGAAACTCTTATCAGTGAGTTAGAGAGTGAAAATCCTGAGGATAATGAACCTAGCGAGGATACTTATTTGGCGAATATTTGTGATGAGGTACAAACAGCACAAACGGAGTATGATGAAGCTCTTGAGAACTTCTTAGAAGGTATAAATAATGATGATAAGATTCCTAGTTTTTGGAAATTGGCTATCGACAGTGTTGATAGTACCGAAGCGAGACTGGCAAGGGCTTTTAAGGATACGGTAGACTCTTATGATAAGTGGAAAGCGGTATATGACCTAATTGAGCTCGGTGAAAGTGAGGTTGACGCTGCAATTGAAGCTCTAGATGAGGAGATTGAATTAGCTACTGATACGCTTAACAACGGTGAAGATAGACTTGCGCTGGATGAACTGATTGCTGATACATTAGAAGCATATAAATATGACAGTACTACTAATGCTGATCTTGAATCTGCCCAAGATGATATTGTTACTCTTGCAGAGGACCTGCTAGTTGCTAAAGACACTTTAGAAAATCGAAGATCACGTCTGTTATATTTTCCTGGAGATGCTGAACTCGCTGCCCTGATTGTTCTTGCTGTCGGTGACAGTACTGAGATAGAGGCTGAGATTGTTTACGTAGAGGTAAGAATTAATGGTAGCTTAACTGCTGATACAGCTACTAGTCAAGCTGCTTATGATGGTGCTGTGGGTACCTACAAGGAAAGTTATGAAGACCTTGAAGAGGCACTCAGTTATATAGCGGGCCGTATCCTTGTTTATCAAGAAGCTAGGGATTACCAAGACGAAACAGAACGGGTTAATGTCCTATCTGATATAGCAGATGCAGAATTAGAGATTATAGATTTATGGTCAGACTATCTACACCACCAAACATTTATAGATAACTTCATAGATGAATATAATCTAGCAGTTGAATAT
>PIVM01000561.1 GCA_003353945.1 Gammaproteobacteria bacterium | reverse complement strand
CTTGCCGCTGCCATAGGTGTAGCTGCTACCCGCATAGCTGGTGATGTTGCCGATGCTGTTGTAGGCGTAGCTGTGGTTGTACTGGCCGGCGCCCACACTGCTGGTCGAGGCTGATGTCAAACGGTTGAGTTGGTCGTAGCCAAAGCTCTGTACCTGGCCGCTGTTGACCGTGTCTATGATGGCGGTGACGTTGCCGATGCTGTCATAGCTGTAGCTCAAATTCTGCAAACCGGTATAAGGGCCGGCCACACCGGCAGTGAGGGTGGAGAGTCGCAGGGTGCCTGAATTGTAGCTGTATTTACGGGTAAAACCATTGCCACCCGATTCCAGGAGCTGATCGGCGATCTCACCCTGGGCTGCAATCCTAGATTTTGCTTCTTCTACCGGATTCAGTCAGTAGAGAGCTTCAAACTAAAATCATAATTGACTTTTCCGGCAACCTGTTGGGCCCAGTATTAGTCTGCTTCCCACTCAATATCGTCCGGTAGTGCCGCGTTAAGATAGTAGTAGACAATGATTTCTGAGAAAGTATCAAAGTCTAAGCATCGATGAGCTGAAATCGGGGTTGGTGTTCCACCCATATTGAATTCCAAA
Source organism: Gammaproteobacteria bacterium (assembly GCA_003353945.1). GTDB lineage: Bacteria > Pseudomonadota > Gammaproteobacteria > Pseudomonadales > PIVM01 > PIVM01. The sequence continues at coordinate 848 of PIVM01000561.1, read as the reverse complement.
TCGATATCTTGTGGTTTTCCTTGACCAGTAGCCCAAAGATACGGGGGATCACCTGATGTTTTGGCAAACATCACACAAGCGAAATCTCCTCCTATTCCAATTGTTAAAGTATCAATACTTGGACCAATAAACTCAACCACCCCTGGACTCCTATTCTTTAATTGCGAAAGTGCATTACGAAGATCCTTTTCATTATTTATTATGAACGTGCTGTTGTCTGAGTAAGAACTCAAGTCTATGATGCGGAATGTTTCCATATGTGAGACCCTTAGTCTGGTAATCCTTTATACATGCGTTGAAACCCATCAGGACCAATAACTAATAGGTTCGCTTCAGGGTAGTGGTTATATATTAACTGATAGGACACAATTCTGTGTTGTAATATAATACCTTCGCCAATTTCGTTACGGTACCAAAATAGACAATTTGGTGGAAAGAAAGTGTCAAAAACTGATCGTTTTCAAGGCACTCATCCCTATTTTTGTTCGATAGTTGCCCTGTTGCGGGGTGAATTTGGTCACGAGTCTGCCACAAAGAGCTTTCTTCAATTTTGACGAAGGTATTGGTAATAGTGGGGGTATAATAGGAGTACCGCCTCATGGAAGCTATCAGATTTAGAAAATGACAGTGTTTTTCGCACAAACCGAGCCAATCTTTGTCGCAATGTGTTGTTCCAGCGTTCTACGTGAGATATTTCGCCGCTTTCCTTACCCACGCTTTGATGGGTAGCACTTGAAAAGACTTCCTGGTATGTTGACCAAAAATCACTGTACGAGCAACACTTTTTGTATGCATTAGGGATTCGTGCCCACAACTTACGGCAACTTTCCTCACTGCGGTCCCCGATG
>PIVM01000203.1 GCA_003353945.1 Gammaproteobacteria bacterium | reverse complement strand
GACTCAACCCGGAAAAAATAAACCGTATCAGCGAGCAGCTTAGTCACGGGTACGCGGTGCTCGGTGTCAAATCCAGTTAGGCTAAATGTTTGATCAAGCGCATTATCGGCTAGCCCCAATAAAACCAGATGTGAAGCTGATTCATTGGTTGTCCACAGAATATCAGCGCTGCTGGTGGTAATATTTTCAACAAAAGGGCCTGCGATTATTTGTGGCGCGGTGGTATCGGGCAGAGCCAAAGTGGTGAACTCGACTGGCGCAGAAATACTTGGGCCATTGCCGGCAGCATCGGTAGATGAGGCCGTCAACGTATAAGTGGTACTGGCGCTCAATCCGCTTAAGTACATGGTATGAGTCGTCACTAGCGCTTCGTCTGCTAGCGAATTGTTGCTGCTGCCATCGGAATAGGAGACGCCGCTGGTCGCCGCTTCGTTGGTGGTCCAGCGCACAATCGCGGTTGATTGGGTAATGTCAGTAACGATCGGTCCGGTTATCTCCGGTGGTAAGATATCCAGATCAAATAGCGTGGTCACGGTTAATGGCTCGCTGGTCACCGGACCATTGCTGGCGATATCGGTGATTGCGACAACCACGGTGTATTGGGTTCGTGGCGTTAGGCCGGTGACAACAAACTGATGACAGACAGCAGCATTATCCAGAGTGAAATCTATGGTATCGCCAGTACCTGTGGTCTCAACGCTAATCACACTCGTCACTGGCTCGTCGGCGCAAAATGAAATTGTGAATTTGTCATAGTCAATCGAACTGATAGCTGGCCCGCTGACAAAGCTAGGTAAAGTCGAGTCGGGTAGCGCTAGGGTTCTAAAATTAGCCGGTAACGGCGTGGATGTTAAGCCGTTGTCATCGGTCGAGGAAACCAAGGTGGCGTAGTCTGTATCGGCGGTTAACCCAGTTAACAAGACTGAATGGGATGTGGTTAACGGATCCAGGGTAAAAGTCGCACCACCGACAATGACTACCGAACTGTTGGAAGTTTTATCAGTCTCCCACTCGATCACTGCTGACACATCAGTTATGTTCTTGACTAACGGGCCTGAAATGATTTTTGGCGGCGCTAAATCTACCGGTGGAATTGGGTCTGTGGTAAAACTAATGGTGTCACTACTGGTCATCACGCCTTTGGAATTGAATGCGTCTACTTGTAAAAAATAAGTGGTTTCGGCTTGCAGATTATTTAAAACAACTGCATGAGAAGTTTCAAAGTCAGGAGCTGATTCAACGTCATTCATTGTGCTATCTGTCAGACCAAAGCGAACCTGGCCTAGGGATGCGCGCTCGGTTGACCAGTTAACCGTGGCGGTAAAATTACCAATATCGGTAACAAAGGGCTGGATTGAAAATACCGGTGCGGGCAGTTCTGGTGAAGGCTCTTCAGGCGTAGTAGCTTGTGCTCCGGAATTAAATTCACCCAACGCACAATTGGCATTATTGCCGACGGCATCGGTCAGGCTGACTTGATACTCATAATCAGTATCAGGTGACAGTCCATTTAATAGCCCAAAGCCTGTTTCGGTTAATATTGAGTAACTATTTTGCAACCACTGACTAGCCCCTTTTTCGCGGTAGTTAATCGTTGAGGTAGCCAACTCATCACTTTGCCAGCTGATTTCGGCAAAATTAACAAAACCTTCCGCGATTGGTGGCGCGACACACTGCGGAGGGGTCGAATCAACTTCCTCATTGGTTAATGCACCGATCATTGTGCTGGCAACCTGCCCTGAAATATCCGTTGAATAAATCACACAACGATAACCGGTATTAAACTCTAAACCGATCAGCGTAATAATGTGATTTTTGCTGAGTTCAGTCTTATTAACTTCACTGGTGCCGTTTGTCGACTCACAGATCAAACGACTATCGGCATACAGGTTGGTTCTCCAGCTTAAAGTGATGCTGTTGCCGGTTAATCTTTCGATCACAGTTTGTGAAATAATCTCCAGGCCGCTAGGCGACTCCACTGTAGGGGTAGTGAATGAGGTGACGTTACCTGTTGTTTTATTAGCTGCGAGATCGCTAGACTCGACCGAAAAATAATAGGTGGTTGCAGGTAAAAGGTTAGTGACGGCTAACTGATGTTTAGTCGAAAACCCGGGAGACGTTTCTACCCGGCTAAGGTTATTGCTCGCTGTGCCGATGAAAATAACGGTGGATGAAGATTCATCGGTTTGCCAGCTTATCATCGCACTAGTATTTGAGATATCTTCCACTAAAGCGCGACCAATCAATAATGGCGCAGTGGTATCGGGTGCTGATCTAGTCACAAACTGGGCTGCTTCAGACTGGGTTGCACTATTGCCAGAAGCATCTTTTGATGCAACCGTTAAATGATAAGTTGTACTCGCCGCTAAACCCGTGATTTGGGCTGAGTGCTCGGTGACCAGAGCGGTATCGTTCTGCACGCGATAATTAGTACCGTTATTAAATGAAATGCCGCTGCTAGCCGGTTCATTTGTGGTCCACCTTACGACTGCAGTAGAGTCAGAGATATCGGTAATAGTCGGCCCCGCGGTAATTAACGGTGGATTCAGATCGGCTGCGGCCAGTGTTTTCACGCTAGTGACCAGACTTGCTGTTGGGCCATTGCCGGCGATGTCGGTAATCTGTGCTGAAACGGCATACAACTGATTAGAATTGAGATTGCTAATAGTCAGCTCATGACAACTCGAAAGCTCATTGAGTAAGTAATCAACATTATCGACAACAAACTTCCCGCTGACCGCTTCATTAGCGCAAAAGGCCATTGTGATTTGAGTTTCAGAAATGGCAGTTATTGTTAGCGGTTGTATAAACTGAGGGGCTAAAGAATCTGCATTGCTTGCGGTCGTAAATGCAGAGTTTGCCGTTGTCGAGCTATTATTTTGTTCGTCAGTCGTATTAACCTGAGCGCTGTAATAAGTGCCTGGATCGAGATCTGTAATCACTACGCTGTGTTGGGTTTTCAGTTGATCATTGGTGTATACGTCACCACCGATTATTTGAACCACACTGGTCACAGGCTCATCGGTTTGCCATTCAATCACGACCGAATGGTCGGTAATATTCTTTACATAAGGTCCCGCAATAATTTTTGGATTCAACCGGTCAACAAGCATTAACTCCTGGTCAAGATTTTGGGCGCTGCTAATAGCAAAATTTGAACGCACAGAAGTAGCAAAGCGGCTCGCAACAGGTGGTGTATAGGTAATGTCGTACAAACAGTCGGCACTGTCAGGGTAAAAACCGGAGGCGATGCAGGTGTCTGTAGAAAATAGCAACATAACATAGTTGCCATCAATATCGGTGCGAACACTGCCGTTATGATGGATTAAACTTTGTTGTGATAGTATCAGTAGCGGGCCTTGCTCGGGGCCAGCCCATCTGATGCCGGTTTCAATATCGACATTGGCAATTGGGGTGTTATTACTATCAACCACTTTCCCGGACAAAACCACAAAATCAAACTGGGAATCACGGATTGTATCGGTGATTCCCACAAAATCTTCAGAAGTAATTAAAGTATCAGGCGCGCCTACTAGGGAAACATCTGACGTATGAACACGAGAAACAAGTATAAAATTGCCCGGCGAGACTATCCACGCATAGGCGCCATCAGCGCCGACCTTTATGAGCTCGCCAGCCGTAATATGACGACCGTCTTGTAGTACTTGATTAAGCGATGCTTTAGCGCCTTCTATTGGATTGCCCAGCTGGTCTTTGACCACGCCGCTGATATTTACTGCGTGAAGCGCAAAAGAAAAAATCGAAAATAGGAAGGCGAGGACAATCGATGAGATCTTGGCTTTAATAAAAGCCAATAGTCTTATACACATGCAGTTTCTCCAAAGAGAAGAAATTTTTGATTTTAACGAACTAAGGGCAACTACTAGGACAAAACAAGATCCCGTAGATAACTATTATAGTTTGTTCTGGCAACCCCGCCGACATATGTGAAACATTCACCCTTAGACCGGTAGCTTTGCGGACCTGGTCTTTCAATCCAAGCAGCCCAAATTTAAGTAAAAAAGAAAATTCAAACTTCACGTTTGAACCCTGTAAAACTAATTGGGATTAAACGCCGATCCCCACCAAATGTATCAATGTTGCTGTCAGCCCTTAAAAGCCGGGGGCTACAGGGCTGGATAACATTGGGGTTCTGGGGATTTTCCGTTTTAAAAAGACATAACCCCCTACAGGCCCCGCCAGCCGTGGCCTTCAGAGGAGCATTAACCCAACTTCGTGAAAATCCAGTTCATAAATCACCCAAAGCCGTTATTTTCGACCCTTTTTTTGAAAAAATCCTTTAAAATCAAAGGCTGATTTTCCGATTCCAAAATGTAGTGCCAGAATATTAGCATTCAGACCTTCAGGCCATTGCATTCCCCTCTCGCTTTCATGCAGCATCTGCGCGCATGTATATTCGAAAAACTAAAATCAAAAGCGGGCGCAATGGCGAGCCCTACTACACCTACTGGCTGGCCGAATCAGTGCGCACAGGCAATTCCGTTAGGCAGCGAACCCTCATCAATCTTGGTAAGCATTTTGACGTTGACCCCGAACACTGGCCCGCCTTCAGCACGCGGGTTGAACAAATTCTCAATGCACAATCTGGGCAGGTGGCGCTTTTCGATCTTGGCCAGGAGCTGGGCGAGACCTTAGAGGCTAGCGCGCAACGCACGGCCGCATTGGTGATTCATAAATACGCTCAACCGGTAGACGCGCCAAGCGATAGCAGCACCGTTGAGGTGGATTGCCTCACAAGAGAATATCGATTGGTTAATCGCACAGGGCCACCATTATGTGGTGGTCAGTCGAGAGCGGCACAAGGAAAAGCCCTCGCTAGCTGATGGCGCGGTGGTGATTAAATCGGATGAGAAAGATCAGGTAATGGCAAAACGTGTGGATTGCCCTAACAGTGGTGAAGTGCGTTTATATTGTCACTCAACACCGCGAGAAAAAAAGGACCGTGCCATTCGCAACCGCTTTGCGCAACGCTTTGAAGAACAGGGGCAGAGATATTTTGGTTGGATGAGGCATCCATTCGATCCGATGATCCGCTGCAAAGAACTTGGGGTGAAAAAGGCAAGACACCGGTGGTCAATACCAGTGGCCAGAGGCAATCAATCAACGCAATTTCAGCCTTATCAAATAGGGGCGGATTTTGGTATCACGTTTATAGTGGGAAATTTACAGCTGATAAATGTATTGAGTGTTTTAGGCGATTTTTAAAAAACAGAAAATCGTCAATAATTCTTATTGTGGATGGCCACCCAGTGCACAAATCCAAGAAAGTGATGGACTATATCGAATCATTAGATGGAAAGATTGAAATAGTTTTCCTTCCTCCTTACGCACCGGACTTAAATCCCGATGAGTTGGTTTGGAACCAAATGAGAAATGTGGGTGCTTCGAAAAAGCCACTCAAGAAGGGCGAGTCCCTAATGAATCGAGCAATTTTGGATTTAGAAAGTATTAAGCGCAACAAAAAACTCGTTAAATCCTTCTTTGAGGAGGCAGCGGTATCCTTTGCTGCTGCCTAAGTAGTAACTCATCTTTTGTGATGGTCAGCTGCGCAGCAAGAGCTTGCGTTTATTGAGTGCCCTGGAAGTCCATGCACAGAAAGATTGGCCGGAGAACCTTTTCCAAAAAGGGCTTCTGGTGATCATAGTATTCCCAATGATAATCATCGAGTGCCCGTTTTTGCTTATTGAGGTACAGACGTATAATAATGAGAGCCAACGACGTGTAAAAATACGTCAATGCAAATACTTGAATAACATCATACCCAATGCACTCGCTGCGCTCATGGGGCAAGCTTTTGAGCAAGATCACCGCTTCATCAAACG
>PIVM01000560.1 GCA_003353945.1 Gammaproteobacteria bacterium | reverse complement strand
AATTAACAAGCCAGTCAGACCAGGAATTTACACTGCATGTAAGAATCTTTGCAAAGCTGTCCTTCAGCGATACCGTAAAGACAAATTTTTTTTCGACAAATGGAAACGGATCCTATGAGCTACCAAGCTATTCATCAGCAGGACCGTTCGGAATTTGACTAAAACGGGATACTGACTATCTAATCAGGTTCGCCAATAACACAGCTTTATTATTGCATTTTGCAAATTTGTAATTGTGAATGGCGATATTCTCAGATAAAGTGTGCGGGTAAATAATAATAAAGTGAAATTTGCTGTATCACTTCCCAACACTACTACGAATGTGACCTTTGACTAGGGGGTAAGCTAATGAATGGACGAAATAAACTGCTTACAGGTGTAGCTGCAACGATTATTGTTTTTGGAACGGGTTGTGTACCGGCTGGCCCATCTGAACCGTCTAATTGGTACTTTGATAATGATCTGGATGGCTATGGCGATCCAACGATTGTCGAATCGGCAGTAGAACAACCGAACCAGTATGTGGCTAATAACCGTGATTGTAATGATACCGATGAAACGATAAATCCCGGCGCTACGGAGATTATTGGTGATAGCATCGACAATGACTGTGATGATCAGATCGACGAAATTGCGATCGGTAACATAGGGCTCGCCGGTGGTATTGTGTTTTATGTTGATGGAACAGGTGAGCATGGCCTGGAGGTGGCACCAGTGGATCAAGGTGTGGGCGAATGGGGATGTATGGATATTGTAGTACCTGGTGCTGATGGCACCGCTATTGGAACCGGTGCGCAAAACACAGCCGATATGCTGGCAGCGAATTGTTCCCCATATTGGGCGGGTAATGCTCTCGCTGCTGACTTGGTTAGTTCGTACAGTTTGAACGGCTTTGATGACTGGTTCTTGCCATCAAGAGACGAACTAGACGCATTGCATACTGCGAGGCATGTTGTTGGTGGTTTTTCAGCCAGCTCCAACTCGCTCGCCTACTACTTGAGTTCGTCCGAGTACAGCGTTGATAACGTTGCGCACGTCGCGTGGATCTATAGTTTCGACTATGGCCAGGGCGGCCAGGGCCTCGGAGGCAAGAACACTGCGTGGAGAGTACGTGCTATTAGGGCTTTTTAACTATTTAATCCTTTAACTATTTGTCAATAGCAGCGGAACCTTCGGGTTCCGTTTTTCATTCAGATATTCCAAAAAACTACGCTGGCAATCGTCTGCTTTTCTGATCAGTTTTAAATTCTGTTACGAAAAATATCTTGCTGCCATGTAGCAGCTGCACTCACACAAAATGTTCAAAAACCAAAAGTTAGCAAAGACTGCTTTCTCTAAATTGGGTTAGTTCGAGAGAGTCTGAAACCAGTTCAATCGGACAAAAATTCTTTTTACCAGATCATATTGCTCGGTGAATTCGACTCTCAATGTACACTCTCGGTCACG
>PIVM01000559.1 GCA_003353945.1 Gammaproteobacteria bacterium | reverse complement strand
TAAGATTTTCCGCAATACACGCAAGTTTGTCCAAAGTGTTCTTTGATCGCTCGCCTCCAAAGGCGTTTAGCTTCGGGGCTTGTCATTGCTATTAGGTTGAATAGATAGTGGTCAGAGGTGGGAAGTAGTGGTGTCATTTCTTCTTTTTCTTTTTAGCTGAACATGTAAGCTTGTCACGATTCCTCGCACGGTTAGTTGATGCTTTTTCGAGAACTGTTGTTCCACACTTGGTGTGAGATACGTCCTTGCCATCACCGTTGCCATATGTTCCGCGTTTACGGTTTTCACGATTTAGCTCGACACGTTTGTCAGTAGCTTTCTTAGTCTTGTTATATTTCGCCTGCTGCTTCAGACGACGCTTACGTGCATCAGGGTTCTTTTTATAGTAGTCAGATGTTTTAGCCATAAGGTTTTGCTCATTCTTCAAACGGATTGCTAAATCCTTTGTTGTCCTTTGTTCCGTCACGGTTGACTGCGCTACGGTTTTTCAATGGTAGGTAGCGATATTGTTCACCAACCGTAGAAAATTTGTGGCCTACTTTTAAGTTATAGATACCGATATAACTTTCACAAGAGCCATCGCTTCCACCACCTTGAGTTCTTAATACCACGACAAGACCTTGATACAACCACTCGGAACCCCAAGTACGGATTTCATCGACGTGATAATCACTGGTCTGGATACAGTCGAATCTATAACCTTCATGACCAGGACTGCTGGTGTAATCAGTTTTCAAACCGTAATATTTGGTCTCATTGTTACTTCTGTGTCGGAAGATCACAGCATAGTCTGCTACATATAGCATGTGATCTTGGTTGCCAACGATATGTTGATGGTACGTTTCAAATCCTATGCCGTTAAAAACTGAAGCAGGCATCCAACGGCTTTGCCCCTCCATGCGAAAAACGGTTGTGCGTTCCCTAGTAACAGCCCTAGACCAAAACCTAGAACCAGAGCTTGGAAAAGGTTGGTACATATTCTCTTGCCGATTGACTACAAAGTTATCGTTACTTCCCCAATATTCTCCGGCTGATGGACCATCGGTTATGTTGACGCCACCTGTATAGCTCCAGTCTGAAGCAGTCCAAACAACTTGCGGTTTCTTTTTAAAATCACTCAAATCACCTGGAATCTCAATCGTTCCAGGGATTGTTGGGAACTCTTGGTTAGTCATCAGCTCACCTTGAGGTAAAGGACCCCATCGTTCGGGTTGTACCACATATCGCCTGTGACGCGATTGCTACTAGAACTACTGATGTCTACAACTGCTTTATCGTCCACGTATTTCTTAGTGGCAATGTGGTTGTCTTGAGTCGTTAGTCCTGTGTAGTTGATTGCGTCACCGGCAGTTCCACTATTTCCGTACACCCAGAAAATGTCTTGAACGGTGTTACTACCCTTTACTTTTCCTCTGATGGAAAATGTACGCCTATTGTCTGCAGCGC
>PIVM01000558.1 GCA_003353945.1 Gammaproteobacteria bacterium | reverse complement strand
TCCGTCGGTATCGCCGTCAACGAAATGGTCGGCGCCTGCAACTGGGCCTGGAGTATGTACGGTGGGCTGGCCAACGCGCCCATCACCTGCCTTATCAACGGAGGCAGCGAAGCACAAAAAAGTCTGTTTCTGCCCAAGCTACTCAGCGGCGAATGGGGTGGCGCCATGTGTCTAACCGAAGCGCATTGCGGCTCGGATGTGGGGCTTGTACGCAGCAAAGCGGTCAACAATGACGACGGCAGTTACTCGATCACCGGCACCAAGATTTTTATTTCCGGTGGCGAGCAAGACATCAACGACAATATTATTCATGCCATTCTCGCACGCGTGGAAGGTGCTCCCGCTGGCACCAAGGGCATCTCCCTGTTTATCACCCCCAAGTACTTGGTTAACGAAGACGGTTCGCTGGGCGAATCTAACCAGGTCAGTTGCGGCTCTATCGAAAAGAAAATGGGGATTAAAGGTTCAGCCACCTGCGTGATGAATTACGACGGCGCCAAAAGCTATTTGCTCGGCGAAGAAAACAAAGGGCTGGACATTATGTTCAAGCTGATGAACACCGCTCGCCTCGGCACAGCGATGCAGGGGCTGTCCATGAGTGAAGCCTCTTTTCAAGGTGCACTAACCTACGCCAGAGAACGCCTGCAAATGCGCTCGCTCACCGGGGCGAAAAATCCCGAGGGTGAAGCCGACCCCATTATTGTGCACCCGGATGTCCGGCGCATGCTGCTCACCCAAAAAGCCTTTACCGAAGGCAGCCGAGCATTTATCTACTGGTTGGCACAATTGGTCGATGAGACACGTTACGGCAATGAAGAAAAAGCCCAGGCCGCTGAAGACCTGCTCGGCCTACTGACACCGATTGCCAAGGCATTCTGTACTGAATCGGCACAGGAAGTCACCAACCTCGGCTTACAGGTGTTTGGGGGTCACGGCTATATTGCCGAACACGGCATGGAGCAATTGGTCAGAGACGCTCGGATTTCAACCGTCTATGAAGGCACAACCGGCATACAGTCACTGGATTTGATCGGTCGCAAAGTCATGGGCAGTGGTGGCAAGCTGCTGCGCAATTTCACCAAACAGATTCATACGTTCTGTGAAGCACAGGCTGATAACGAAGCCATGGCCGAATTTATCCAACCACTAGCGACACTCAACAAAGAATGGGGCGAGTTGACCATCAAAATTGGCGAGAAAGCGATGGAAAACGCTGACGAAGTGGGCGCCGCTTCGGTGGACTATACCCTTTATGCGGGCTACGTCACTTTTGCCTACATGTGGGCTCAAATGGCGCTTGTGGCCCAACAGCAACTGGCTGCAAGCGGCAATGACAACGCTTTTTATCAAGCAAAGCTGACCACCGCACGATTTTACTTCCAGCGGTTGCTGCCTCGGACCAAGGCCCATGCTGACGCTGCATTGGCTGGCGCTGATACGCTGATG
>PIVM01000557.1 GCA_003353945.1 Gammaproteobacteria bacterium | reverse complement strand
CACCCTATTGGGCGCTCTATCCGATGGCGTGAAGTATCCACTCCATACTGGCTGTATGGATCGTGCTGGGGCTATACGGCCCAGCTCGTTTCGTCCACTAATCTGTATACCTTTGGTCGATCGCCGTTCCCGACCATGGGTATAGACTTGTGGGTAGTATCGTTTGTTTGTACATACTTTACATTTGTGTCCCGTGCGCCGGGCACGGTTACATGGACAGTCACAATAACAATCACTACTGCACACATGAACTCTATGGCTATTTACAAAATGTCTGGAGGTCGTGCGTAAACACCCATCATCGCCACAATGATGAAAGGTGTGTTTTAGTTTCCCGAATTATTCCGGTGCATTGGTCGTGATTGTTGTCGATTCTGCTGGAATGGCCTTCGCCGGTTAAACGGTTTGTGACCGTTCTGGGATGGCTTATTAAATCGACGACCTGCACTGTCGTTTCGATTGTTATTGTTTATGTACCGATAACAGTTCCGCCGGATATGCGTTGGGGATCCGCATTCCCAACACTTTTTCACAGTATCTTGGCGTTTCTGATAATTGTTCTGTGAATTGGCACGTGGTTGGAACGTTTGAGGGCGTGACCTCTGTTGTATGGGCGCTTGTTGTACGTTGTTGACCGTCGTGCGCAATTGTTTTTGCATGGGTCTCATTGCTTTCTTTACCGCCGTTTCAACCGCTGACGTCACGATTCCGTTGACATCTGGCGTTGACGTATATTGAGGTTCCAACATCCTTGTTGACGGGACTGTGCCCGTCTCAGGTAATCTCTCAGCATGGTCTGCTTTCTCCATCGCTTCGTCAAAACTTTTCGGTTCGAAAAGCATGATTCTCGAGCGTAATGATGGACGTAGTCCACGTTGAAAAATTCGCAATTTTTCACGCTCATCGACGGAGTCCATTGCAGGAATGCTCCTTAACCTAGCACCATATTCCGTCGCCGTTTCATTAACAGTTTGTTTTACATCTGTTAAAGCATCGACGTCTAAATACGTTGGTCTGTATTTGTCCCTCAGGGCTTGTATGATATTTTCATAGCCCGTGATTTTGCGTCGATCAATGAAATCTGACGCACTTTCCCGTAAGCACGTGGTCAACGTAACTTCCCAATCGGAAGGATTACATCTCTGTTGAACCAGAGTTTTTTCAAATCGATCAATGAACCGATTGATTGATTCGCATTTCGCACCCGTGAATGAAGGTAAGTCAATAGCACGGGGGGGTTTGTTAGCGTACGGCCTCCCATCAGGGCTATTTTGACTCATTACCTGTGGGCGCCTTGTCGAAATTGGTGTGCTTGTCGCCAAGGGTCTTAATCTGTCTGGCACACATTCGTCGCCGTCCGTTTGACATGCGTTGTCCGTTGGTCGATCGAACATGTGTCGTGACAGGATTTCCTGGCGTCGTATTTCACGTTCCACGCTCCTTATTGC
>PIVM01000202.1 GCA_003353945.1 Gammaproteobacteria bacterium | reverse complement strand
TTGCTGGGCAAGGTTGGATGCCGGCTGACTTTGTGGATTTTCAATCAAAATACCTGTCAAGTGAAAAATTAATTATTTCGGTGCGGCATTGCTCCGCCCCAGGTTATTGAGAAGTTACCCTTTTTTGTCGCAACCACTTGTTTTTAAATTAGTTTTAACAAATCCTGAACGCTAGCACGACTACCGAAGTAGCTCAATATTGACCACGGATGACAAAAACGGTGTATCGAAGCAACAAACCGATGAGCGTCAATGGATTATCCCTAGTATTAATGTTTTGACCACAAGAGCGTGAATTTAGTAATTCGCACACTACGCAATTATGGCCGCGGCGTTGACAAAGAGAAAAATCGATATATACTCAAGCGGCTTGAAAGTATCACCTATATTTATGCCCACCGTTTCGAAGTCTTGTCTTTTTGTGCCTCGTCCTGTTTTTCATAAGTAATAGCATTACTTCCAGCCACATGGCCCTATAAATTGGCTCAATTACTATTGAAAATTTAAGGATATGATTATGTCTACAACTACTGGCACTGTTAAATGGTTCAACGAATCTAAAGGTTTTGGCTTTATTGAGCAAGAATCTGGTCCAGACGTATTTGCTCACTTTAGCGCTATCGCTAGCGAGGGTTTCAAAACTCTGGCAGAAGGTCAAAAGGTCGAATTTACTGTTACTCAGGGTCAAAAAGGTCCTCAGGCAGAGAATATCGTCGCGCTTTAATGGTTTTATGTGATCTGGCTTGAATTGAAGGCAATTCAAGCCAGTCTCATGCATCATTAGGCAGTGATTGCAGTAATAGCTGAGCCAGTAATTTATTGCCCTTTTTCACCGGATTTTCTGGTAAATCGAATTCGGTATATCGCCGGACCAATACTATTGCCACTTCCCAGCTACTTTGCTTTTCTGCCAATGCCAATTATATAAGCGTGAGTTAGAGGGCATGTTACGTACTTTAGAAATACACTTATCTGGAAATTCAAAAGTATGAAAAATAAGGAATTCATTTTACGGCGGATTGGTATTTTTGCTGGTGAAGAAATTGATCCTACCTTCGATGACGAAGTCCGCAGTACTCTTCAGAATAAATTTAATATTTTATTACCCCAGCGTAGAAGCTTTGATAATTCCTTGCAAGATACGGCGAGTGAGCACCAACTAATACAGCTGATTTTAGAGTATCGAGTGTTAAAATAGTTTTCTGTTTTTGACGGTCTTTGCTTCACCCTAATATTTGAAGCGTGCAGTGATTTAATGGAAAAGTCTAAGACTCAAGAGCAATCCAAACTCAAAGAATTGATTCGCAAAGGTAAGGAACAGGGATTTCTCACCTACACTGAGATCAATGACCATCTACCAGAAAAAATCTCTGACCCTGATCAAGTAGAAAACATCATCCAAATGATCAACGACCTGGGTATCCAGGTGTTTGAAACTACCCCCGATGCCGATGACTTATTGTTATCTGGCGATGATCAATCTACAGATGAAATAGCCGCTGCCGAAGCCACCGCCGCACTAGCTTCTATCGAAACTGAGATGGGTAGGACGACCGACCCTGTGCGTATGTATATGCGTGAAATGGGCACGGTTGAGCTCTTGACTCGGGAGGGCGAAATTGTCATCGCCAAGAAGTTCGAAGAAGGTACCCGCGAGGTGCTGGCATCATTGGCATACTTCCCTGGCTGTGTTGAGAAAATACTTGAAGAATACGCCAAAGTTGAAACCGAAGAGCGTAGCCTATCGGAAATTATTTCCGGATTTCTTGATCCAATGGATCACATACCCCTCCCGATAGTGAAGTCACCGTCCTGGATTGATCTTGATAAAACACTCAAAACAGATGACGACCAATCGATTGATAATGAAAAGAAAGACCACGGTCCAGACCCTGTTGAAGCAAAAAAGCGCTTTACATCGCTAAAAAAACAATTAACGCGAGCGGAGACTGCCATTAGTCAGCACGGCCGTGAAAGCAAACAGGCTGGTAAGGAATTAGAGCAGACAGCTGAAATCTTTAAATTCCTAAAACTCGTTCCTCGTCAATTCAACCCTCTGATTAATCCAGTGCGTGAAACGCTTATTCAGCTTCGTAATCATGAGCGAGTTATCATGTCTTTGTGTGTCCAGCAAGCCAAAATGCCACGCGCTCAATTTATTCGTGATTTCCCGAGCAACGAAACCAATGAAGAGTGGGTTAGCCAGTACGCTGACACCAATTTTGCAGCCGGTTTAAAACGCCGTGCGAAGGAGATTGTTCGAGCCCAAAGGAAGCTCAAGCAGATTGAGATCACCACCGGTTTATCCATCACGTCCATCAAAGAGATCAACCGTCGCATGTCAATTGGTGAAACCCGAATGCGCCGAGCAAAAAAGGAAATGGTTGAGGCGAACCTGCGCCTCGTTATATCAATAGGGAAAAAGTATACCAATCGTGGGATACAATTCCTCGATCTTATTCAAGAAGGTAATATCGGATTGATGAAGGCCGTCGACAAATTTGAATATCGACGTGGTTACAAATTCTCAACTTATGCCACTTGGTGGATTCGTCAAGCAATTACTCGCTCCATTGCAGACCAGGCAAGAACCATCAGAATTCCAGTGCATATGATTGAGATAATCAATAAGCTCAACCGCGCGTCTCGTCAATTGCTACAAGAAATGGGTAGAAAAGCTACTCCAGGAGAACTAGGCGAACGCATGGAGATGACTGAAGCAAAGGTTCGTCAGGTTTTGAAAATGGCTAAAGAGCCCATTTCCATGGAAACTCCGATCGGGGAAGACAATGATTTGCAGCTTGGCGACCGCATCGAAGGCAGCGCAAATGATGCGCCGGTGGACGCCGCCACTAGCGATGGACTAAGAGACGCTACTTCGGAGATGCTTTCAGCACTTACAAAAAGAGAAGCAGCCATTTTAAGAATGCGCTTCGGCATTAACATGAACACCGACCACACCCTTGATGAAGTCGGCAAACAGTTCAACGTCACTCGAGAGCGTATCCGACAGATCGAAGCGAAAGCGTTGCGTAAACTTAGACATCCCTCCCGCTCCGAACATCTACGTAGTTTCCTGGACGATTAGAAGGTGGGCAATCGAACGTATTTAATTGGGAGGCCATGTTACGTTTTGTCTTGCGTTGGCCAAACGAGGTTTTTAATCGCATCGTTCGTTGATGGCTTTACTTCCTCCGCTGGTTGGACATCAGGCCCATTCTTGCGCAGCCGTTTCTCTTCTTTTTTCTTTGCTTTTGCTATGTCCCTTTGTCGTTTCTCAAAGGAATAGTTTGGTTTAGCCATACGGTGTCTCTATATGCTGAGTTTTGTGGCGAAGCGTACAGAATAACATTTCCATTTGGAAATCGCGCCTTTATATTATTTGAATGATAAATCGCAACTTGTGCTATTATGCAGGCCCTAAATTAAGCAGCAACGCAATACCGCGCGGAATTAGCCGTTTTGGGCCGAATTGTTCGTGACGGTTTTTGCCGTAATGAGCTGAGATTGCCACAAATTAACAAAACTGAATTATTCACCACTCCGCGAGGTAGATTGTCTTAGTGACTGCATTTACGATTGACGAAGCCACCACATTAAGTTCCTTGGATGACATAATCCGTCGGCCCCATTATCTGGCCGAGGTTCACCTAAAAAAGAAAGTCCGAAGTCGTATCGTAGCACTTTATTCGTTTTCCAGAGAACAGGCACGATGCGGCATGCAAAGTTGCCAGCAACTCCACGGCAATGGTTTTTTGGTGGCGATCGGTAAGGAAGATGAGGTTTCCCTCTGTGAGAATTGTGGAGCAACGCTTCTTCAAACTACATTTGAAAAACAGCAAGCGGCCATTAGCGCCCAAGATCGAATCAGAGAGCGTAAGGTACATTTGAACGCGATTCTTGAGCAGGAAGAAAGCATCAAAGACCGAGTCAATACGTTAAAACAGGAACCCAATGGTGCCAATTGGCTTTATCGTTCTTTGGAGAACTTTCGCAAATTCTATCCTGCAGATTTACTGGCTGCCCTAGTGGAATTGGCCGACAACAAAAATGACAATAGGGTGATTGAAAGCGATGCGGATCCAATCCGCATCGACGCGATTGGAAAATTACAAGGGCTGGAGATATTTACCACCGATATCAAAGAAGCCCTTATTGGAAATGTTTTGAAACCACTAAAAGCATTAGTGGATTGTGCCAATAATCCAGATGCAAGTCCGGCATCCTTGGCATCCCATTGCAAGTGGTCGGCAACATTGACAGAGCATTTCACCCTCGCCGAATCCTTAATTGAGCAGGGACGCATTTTTTTCACAATAGAAAACATGCAGTATCTTACAAATATTCCTGTCTCGGAGAAGAGTGCTAAGAGACTCAAATCTCTGCGCTGGGACTGTGAAAATGCGTCGGTAATGGGGAAAAAATAGGCCACAAAGTAAATTCTTTGAACCTGTCCTGTGCATTTTCTTAATATGTCCGTAAAAACAACAGGTTGGTCAAGATAGCCTCACTGTCTCAATATTAAAAATGGGAATAAAATAACACACAAAGTTGTTATCCCATTCCCGTATCATTACCGCGTATGGTGTCTTCTGCGGCCAATTTTCAGCTTGTGATCGGAGTTGTTGGGGTCAGAGTAAAAACTGATGCGATAAGGTGACGAGTGGAATAAAAAAACAGTCACCTTTCTATACCAATCTTATTGTAAAGGGGGAAGGTCTTACATTTGACACACAGATACTCAAATCCAATGTGATAAAAACCATCACTCCCCAAAGTTGAATACAGGCCTGGATGTCTGCTTTTTTGTGTCGTGCGATAAATTCATAATTTTGGTGACCGGCCGGTATTGTGGAATAAGCAAGCCCACAAATAAATTCAAATCCAAGTAATAAGCAAATCCTCATAGTCTGCTCTCGATATTCGGTTAGCTTTCCAATGTGCCCAGCAAACGAAATTAGTGATTTCTAAAGTCGCTCTTACGAGCCTTTTTGAGTGGACGACCGAACGGGGAAAATGTGCTTTATGTGGTCTATAAAGGATCGCTGTTTTGGGCGTCAGCTATCATGATTTTCCGAAAAAAATTGCGCTGAATTTCAACTCATATTGTCTGCCAGCTTCTTCCATATACCAGCCTGTTATCTAAAAAACATGGCTGGAGCGGTAAGCTGACGTCCAGGCCTATTTTGGATATTTGAAGGGTGAACTCCGACTGTTGATTTGCACGGTCAACTAACATAACAGCGAAAGTTACCAATGAACAAGCGCATGCGTGGGTTAAAATGGCTCGTTGGAATGCGTGCATTTTCTACCTCAGAATTCCAATCCGTGCATTACCAATACAATAAGCCACAGTGCATGATAGTTCCCGGTGTTATATTTGATCGTTTGCCATCGCTAACTCTTACCTGAATTTGTCGTTACTTGACGAACCGACCATATCATGTATGCTGCTTAGGCTTTTCTTGGCTTTCTTCTTTTGGCCTTCCTTAGCTTTCCTTAGCTGCGATTGGCTATGCGTCGCTTTTAGGGCAGTTATCACTTTCAATGAGATGCTCATGGAAACTGATAACGGGCTCGCTCTTGATGAGTTAGCTGCGTATTTAGAGATCAGCAGAAGTAATCTCTATCGTATGCATCAGTGTTCCGCAATTCTCGTAACCCTTTGTTTTAAATGTCTCGCTAAGCTCTCCATAATGGCCATAAGCGACTTTCTTGTCATTATTGCATTTTGCAGGGAACGGATGGTGAATGAGCATATGCGCGCAATTCGAGCATGAAAAAATAAAGGGTTAACAAAGCAGCCTTTTTCTTCAGCAATCTTCTGTCTTTTATCGAGAGCTTCGGTGTATTT
>PIVM01000201.1 GCA_003353945.1 Gammaproteobacteria bacterium | reverse complement strand
AAAGAATAAATTTTCCAATATGGCGTAGGAGATTGATTGCTCTTCGAGGCGCTTCAATAGGCGCATATTGGACATACGCAACTATTGGAGCAACGAAGAAGAGGGAGCAATAAACAAGCCAGATTGGAAAATTTATTTTTTCCACGGCCCTTAGGCCAACAGTTCTGATAAAACTCCCCGGGAGCAACAATTTTCTCGCATTATTGCCAGCTAGTTCAATACTCGTTTGATCTGTCTTTCTCCAGCGGACGAAATAAGACCATCTAGATAGATCTTTAGATTGTATTTGACGATGCTTTGCCAAGTATGCTCTAGGCATGTACTTCGGATTTCAGTTGATCGAAATTCTAATCGATTCTCATAAATGGCCTTCATACCTTCATAAAACCCATTCTTTGTATCTGACACCAAAACACCATTCCCATCACAAACAACCTTTGCATTTTCTGTAGTTTTTGTCGCGATAACAGGCATACCAGATAAAATATATTCATATGTTTTTGTCGGTGGCTGGCAATCAAAATAGGGAGTTATCGGTATATACGAAACACCAATATTTTGCGATTCAAAGTATGGGACGAGTTCGTCATGAGGAACAAACCCTTCTAACTTTACAACATCTTCAAGATCTTTCTCTGCTATCAGTCTGGCTAGCTCTTGATCCTCGCCATTAACACCACAACCCACTATTGTGTAACTCATGGTCACGCTATCCCCAAAATCACTATAAAACATTTCAAAACCATTTACTGTGTCGTGAATATTTCGACATTTTAAAGTTCCAACGTATAACAAACGAATATCCTCAAAGCTCTTATCTCTGACTGAAATAACATCTGCTCCAAGAGGCAAGATATGTACTTTATGTTTCGGGAAGTGAAATTTTGACACCAAACCTTCCGATATAACGGTTATATTATTGAAACACAGCGATTCAAGCTTTAACGCCATGTCCATCAATACCCTTTTTAGCTGATTATCCCATGTGTGACCTGTACGGACATCAAACACGGTAATTTGAGATGGAAATAACATTCGAAATAATGCGCATCCAAAATAGTATTTAATAAAACAGATATCATAACCATTTACAATTTCCATCATTGCAGCACATTGAAACCGCAAATATCGTGTAATCTTGCCTCCTTTCCTTTCGATGTATTTAACTTTTACACCATCAACATCGGTCCTCTTATATCCATAATCCCAGCAAAGATAGGTTATTTCAAAATTGTCTTTTAGATATTTACAATAGTAATATGTATCAATATGATAACCAAACTGTTTGGTATTTAGTATGAGTAGCTTTTTTTTCATACAAACATCCTTGCATATTTCATGTCATTATTCACCAACATTTTTTAAAGTAATTTCATACTGTCTTCTATACGGTCAAATCTTGACATAACACATATTCTTTGCAAGCCATGTTATTCCACAACTTAGTTTATCGATTACTAAGTAATTAGGTAGCATGTCTTTATCTTCTATAAAAATTTGCATTAACTTGATTTTCGCTGAAAATTATTACAATAATTGATCACGCACATTTTCTGCCACTCAGTATTGAATAAGCACTAATTCAATAACTGTTTCCGTTTTCGCACTACCCACCTAGCCAAGGATGCATAAGTAAGTGTTCGCTCCTTTATATTCAGTGGTGCACGAGAAATTGACTTTATATATTCCACACAAAGCCGCAAGACTGGAAAACTCATGCTATCCGTTTTTTCAGGGTCATACCAAGCTCTCCGTGCACGCCGTGTTCTATATTGAACGCCTGTAGACTGCTGCTTATGATATCTGTAGTGAAACAAATAATCTGGCACGCCGTACATCGGCCCTTGCAGTGCGAGCTCTCCAACCAACGTACGATCCGAGGAAGAATAATTTCCAATCAAGCATGTTCGCCCGAGAACGTCAGAACGAATTAGGCCAAACACGGGAATCTGAGGAGGATAGCGCCAGGAAGCCCCAAAACGTACATGTGCATTTTCGGATGCAAGTGCAGTGTTTACAAAATAAATTTTGAGAATATTGCACTGCTCATCGATCATTTCTGTGCTTGTATAACACAAAATTACATCCTGATTATTGTCCAATGCCTGTACACACTTTTCCAAAAACTCGGGCGACCAGAGATCATCATGGGCAGCCCACATAAAGTACTCCCCTTTTGACAATCGATAGACCCTGTTAAAGTTCCATGCGGCGCCTCGATTGAGTTCATTTTGATAATAGCAAATCCGTCGATCATCAGCGGCATATTTCCGGCAAATTTCATCGGTTCGATCTGTCGAACCGTTGTTTGAAATTATTAGTTCGAAATCCTTCATCCTCTGTTCTAACAACGAATCAAGAGCCTGCTCGATATAGTTCTCTCCATTGTAAACCGGCATCCCTATAGATACACGCGGGCTCTTTTTGCTGCAGTTATTCATTTCTCTATCATCTATTGCGTTAACTTGAATATTCATTAGTACTCCAGAGGGCCATAACCCAACACGTATGGACTGAACCATTTTTCCAGTACCTCCTAACAGCCATATTTTGGAAACACTGTACTAACGGAACGAACCATACCCAGAACCTCGTCTTTTGCTGAAAAGAATAGTACTGACGCGTAAGCAAGTGCACCAATGACGATGAGTATGATGAGTTCATTTACCGGCGACAGCATGGAAAAGCCATAACCCTTTAGACCCAACACAACAAAACACATCATTAATGATGCGAAACATGGCGCAAGCATCAGTCTAAGAATTTTTGTGATCTTGACATTAACAAACTTGCTAAGCAGGACATAGTAGACAGGAAGATAACAAACGCTTACTGCCACAGATGCAATAGCTACTGCCACTAGGCCCTCTCTTACTACCAGAAAAAAAACCAGGAAGTTTGTTATACTAATTACTCCCTTTAGTATAAACCAGACGTCAGATCTTCCTGTGCTTACAATCAGCGTATCATAGAGTTTAGTCAGTGAACGTATAAGACCCATAAACGCTAGAACCTTCAACACAGGAATCGACTGCTGCCATTGCTCACCATAGATTACTGGCACAAGCTCTGGAGATATCGAGCATATACCAACAAATACAGGGAATACTACAATCGTTAC
This sequence comes from Gammaproteobacteria bacterium, assembly GCA_003353945.1. Classification (GTDB taxonomy): domain Bacteria; phylum Pseudomonadota; class Gammaproteobacteria; order Pseudomonadales; family PIVM01; genus PIVM01. The sequence continues at coordinate 2,749 of PIVM01000201.1, read as the reverse complement.
TATTTGAGATGCTTTATAAAACCCATTTTCTACACGCTGAGCATTATCTTTAATACTCGCAAATGCAGGCCAGGCTACCCGATTAATAGTTCCTCCCAATAACTCAATAAAGACATATACTAGTCGATAAGCAATTGTATAATAGCCTAAGGCAACGGGACCAAGAAAGTAGCCAATAAGTAAAGCATCAGAACGACGTCCAAGAAACTCTACAATATGTCCCCCCATCATATTTATACTAAATCCGAATAGGTCTTTAAGGTGCTTGTAGCTTATCTTTAATCCCGGCCTCCAGTCACTCAAAAGCCAAAGAATCATGGTCGCAAATAGAGCGCGCATTATCTCCCGAGCAACGAGACTCCATACACCAAATCCTTCGACCGCCATCCACACACCAACTACACCCCCTAAAGCTTCTGCTATAAGAGTCCGCTTGGCCAGAGATTTGAAATCGAGTTTTTTCTTTAACAGCGATGTTTGCACTTGACCAAGAGCCCTGATCAAGAATGTTAAGGATAGCGCCTGAATAACTGGCTCCAATCTTTCCTCTTGATAAAATTCTGCAATCCATTCGGCACTGAAATATACAATCAGAAGCATCACGCCATTGGCGGCAATATCTGCCCAAAATGCCGTATCCAAGTGTTCATCATCCAGCTTTTTTCGTTGAATAATGGCAGCGCTAAATCCGAAATAACTAAATAGTTTAAAGAAGGCAATTGCTACCGTAGCTATCGCTACCAATCCAAAACTTTCCGGACCCAATAACCGGGCTAGCACAAGAAACACTAGAAAAGATATCAGATGCGACATCATTCCCTGTAAGCTAGTCCATGCAAGCCCCTTCAGCACCCTTTCTCTTAGACTCAAGACTCTCTCCAAGATTTTCTTATCTATTCACTTTCGCTCTAGTTTCTATTTTCTACCGCTTTAACTCTAACGACACCCTGGCATGCTGAAACACCACAACCCGCAGCACTGACATTACTAACTGTATCGATCATGGTGGAAGATTATCCACCACAAAATAGTCAACCAATACTGTATGTGCTGGCGGTAAGCTACCGGCATTTCCACCGAACAGGCCAACACTAGTCACTGACAAGGAATGACTGTAATTACCGGCGATGACCCAGTTCGCTCCATCGTAAGAATAATATTCTGCCCACTGATCGCCTAAGCGCGTTACGCGTAAATATGGCGGTGTACCATCAGGTATCGTAATCCGAATACGCTTCGTCGGAACACCTGCAACAAAACTGGCTGAATAGACCCGTGTCGACACGCCATCATGATAAAAATCAAAGCGTAAGAAATTGCGATTATCCTGCTCTACCGTAATGCCTTGAAATTGATATTTTTCAGTGAGGATTGAATCAAATTTTGCCTTAATTTCAATATTTGTATTATTAGCATTCTGTCGAACGCGTGGAGCACGATTCACATTGTTCCAAAGATTGTGACTCACTCCCGCTGGTATGTCGATTGATAACAGCCCTCCACTGACTGTGATTGTGCTGTCCCCGACTGGATCAAATACCGACCTAGCTGAATCCAGTTCGACTCTCTCGACGATGTCGCTACCGGCATCCGATAGACTGCCTCCTTCCGTTCGCAGCTCCTGTGTTGCAAATATCATGTCATCCGAAGATGCAGTATTACCAGATCCATCTTCGCTGCTACGCAGGAAGTGATAGCCTGTCACAGAAGATAATCCGCTCAAAATCAGGCTGGTGAAGGTTTTGATGTCACTATCACTTTCGGATATGATAATTTCAAACTCTTCTGTGCTCTGAGAAGACAGGGAATCAAGTGATTGCTTTATGTAATTCTCTCCGTTGTAAACCGGCATACCTATCGACACACGTGATTTGCGTCGAACATCTTTTTCTTTATTCATTTCACTAGCATTTAGTTGATTATTCATTAAAACACCTCAAAGCTATCAGCCAGTACAGTAAATGCACTTCCCGCCACATCATAGTTCGCCGCAAAAATACCCACTGAAGCCACATTCAACACGTAATTAAAGCTCACTGCTTCTATCCAGTTAGCGCCGTCATAGGAATAGTATTGTGTCCACTGATTGCCGTTACGCACTACGCGCATATACAGAGGGGCACCATCGCTGATCACCGTTTTCACCTGCTGGGTCGGATTCAGATTGCTAATGGTTCCTGCAAATACTCGAGTTGATCCACCCGTCCTATCCGCGTAGAAATCAAAACGGATAAAGTTACTGCTGTCCTGCTCAATCAAAATACCCTGGATCTGATAACGCCCGGTCAGCTGAGTGGAAAACTTGGCGACAACCTCAAAATCCGCATTGTTGCTAGACTGCATCACCCTGATAGACTGATTGCCATTTCTCCAGATCGAGTGCGCTACCCCACCAGGCACTGCTAGCGAGAGTTGCGTACCCGTCATGCTAACGGTTGTATCACCCACTGGGTCTGTCACTGTCCACAATGAGGTATCGAGAGCTGCACCATTAAAATCATCACTCTCTAAACCCGAGGGGTTGCCTGCACTGGTGACTGTCAACGTGACGGTAGCCGTGGATGATTCCATATCATCATCGGTCAGCGTATAAGTAAAACTATCGCTGCCAATGAAACCACTGGCGGGAACATAGTGGAAAGTACCGTTACCATTATCGCTAACAACGCCTCCATTAACACTCGTTCCATCAAAGCCACTGATCACGGCGTTATCAACCAAGGTATCATTGGTCAGAACATTGATCGTA
>PIVM01000072.1 GCA_003353945.1 Gammaproteobacteria bacterium | reverse complement strand
GTGCTCTCTGTGTTCTCTGTGGTGAAAAAATGGAGAGGGGTTTCACCATTTTACTGGTTGCGTTATTGAAGTCTTGTATGCAGGATGCAATCAAATATATGTTTATATATCATCTAGATGCTTGGAAGCAAAAACCCTACAAGGCTTCATTATAAGCTCTATTTATAGCGCTTTGAATTGCCAATTACGAGGGAAGAATCAATGAGACGCTGCACTATGGTTTTACGAAAGCTCCGGGATCGTAAAAATGCATGGCAGAAGAGTGAATTGAAGATTACTCTACTAATGACCAGCGGTCACACACGGTGCTTGATTCATGTGGCCTGGTGTGTTGAGCTAAATTCGTTGGGTCTGCAACGAGGAGGGTCTTCGATATCATCAAGTTGCAATGGGCAAGCTTATGGTGCCCTACGATGGCTATTTATTTGTCCATTAGAGCCAAGGTGCTAGGGTGTTGTTTTCCGATCAAACCTGTCAACTTTTACTGGGTGCGCAAAGGTCTTTGGAAATGAAATGGAGATCAATTGGTAGCACACAATTGTGCGCGCTATAATCCATCTGTCGCCGAAATTCAAAGGATAGCAAGCGCTCTATGTTTGTTAGCGAAAAACAGCCGATTTTTAATAAGTTGAAAAAAACACAATCCGGATGGATTGTTTTTATATTTGTTGCTTGTATCCTCGTATTGTATCTGCAAAACGTAAACGGCGGTTTCATTTCCGACGATTTGGAGTATGTTAAAAACAATCAAAGCATCCATGAGATTAAGTTAAGTCAGTTCTGGCGTTTTTTTACTACCCGAACCAATCCTAATGAATACCTGCCTTTGCGAGATCTTTCCTATGTGGTTGATATCAAACTGGGTGGCGACGCCCCCATAGGTTATCACCTTCACAATATCGTTCTCTACGGCCTTATCTGTTATTTGGTTTGGCTGACAAGTTTGGCTGTGCTGTCTGTGTTTGACACTTCCTTAAGCAATAGAAGGCGTTGGATAGCTGCTATTGTGACGATGCTGTTTGCTTCCCACCCGGTTCATGTCGAGGCAGTGGCATGGATATCGGGTCGTAAAGATTTGCTTTGTGCACTTTTTTCATTGCTTGCGGTGCAGCAGTTTTCAGTAGCTATTGCGCCGTTTACTATATCAGTCAAAAGTGATGCAACGGCAGGAGCCGTATTAACGGGTCGAGTTATGACGGAACGCCATAGGACAGTTAGTTTATTGCTGACCTTCATTTTTTATTTATGTGCTTTATTGTCAAAAAGCGCATCTATTTTATTGCCTTTCTTGCTTCTTCTTTTGGCTTGTTGTGGCCAGGTGAAAAACAGCGGCAGATTACTTCCAGAGAAAAAAACCAGTATCGCATTGGGTGCATTATTTATATTGATGGTTGCTTTTCTTAGCATTTATCTGATTGTTGGCAAAGAAACAGAAGTGCTTTTGGCGCATCAGGAAAATGACACTATTCCAATCGTACTGCAAGTTGAACGATCAATTAAGATTCTTGGGGGGCATGTTTCACTAGCGTTGTTGCCAGTAAAATTGAGCGCTACCTACGAGCTTTTTACTTCAAATCAGCAAGTCATTGGATGCATATTGGGAGTATTGTTTCTTGTGCTTTCATTGGTAAGTTTGTTTTGTGTTATTTGGCTTAAATCAGTAACAGCATTTGGCGTCTTGTTTTTTTGTGTATTAATGGTGCCGTTTCTTCAATTAATTCCCTTCGATACATGGTCTATGGTGAGCGATCGATTTCTGTTTTTACCGGTGTTAGGCATTTGTTTGTCGTTCGCCTGTCTTCTTCAGCGGTTACCGATAAAAGCTCAAGTGGTTGTGTTGGTTATTATATTAACTTTCTTCACATTGACTACAAATAATCGCGTGAAAGATTGGAATAGCTCAGATGAGCTATTTATCGCTGACGCACATACCTGGCCACAAAACTACTATGCCAAGTATCTCTATATAAATTCAGTTTTGCTAGTCGAGGGTAAGTATGAGGAAGCAATAAAAGAAGCAAAGGCAGTAAATGATCCTGATGGCGCTGCAGTGATAGCGGATTTGGTTCACTTAGTCTATGGTGTTCAATCGTCAAAAAACCCGCAATATGTATTGGCTACAATTGCGCGGATAAAGAGTAAGCTTTGGCAAGAATATACTCCTGAAAAACGAGCTGATATACCTTATCAAAAGATTTTGGGGAAAATGCGGAAAAATGTTGATTTTGCATATCGCGCACTTGTAAATGCATATCCTAATTCAGCGAAGTTACATTTGGAATATGCGGATTATTTAGAAAAAATTGATTACGCTCGAGAAGCAAAATATCATAGAAGTAGGGCCATTCAACTTAATTCATCCAACTAAAGATATTTCAGATTTGTTTGGCTGCAGTCTGTTATGGAGCTAGAGAGTTAATTGATTGTAAGCACGGAACTGGTAGAGAGCTGATAGACAGAGCAACATCAAATCAGCCTCCAATTAAAAATGCTTTAAAAATTTGTGAAACAACTTTGCTTTGCTGTGCGATGCTGTCTTCTTCCAATAAGTCTTCACCGCCTAGCTGCTGGTAGAGTGGGCCACTGGCAAAGAATCCTAGCACGATGTTTGTCATGGCAATGGATTGCAGTCGAGCTTGCTTTGCCAGTCGTGGGTCATTGTGCGGATTCAGTACAGCCATAATCTGCTGGCTGCTGCTGAATAAACGATGAAACCACTGTCTGGCAGCTGGGCTCATTTCGCTGGCAATCATCTCTCGGTGTAGCAATTTGGCTACGTTTGGATGTTGTGCTAACAAGGTGAGTAGACGTTGGGGAACAGTCAGTAGTTCATGCAGGCTAGTGGGTTGATCTGTCCAGCCCTCAATTTCAGTCAGGAGTGGTTTTACTCCGCGTTCCAGCACGGCATCGTATACTGCTTCCTTGCTCTGAAAGTGCTTATATAGACTGGGCTCGCGGATACCAATCTCATCGGCGATCTGCCGCATGGTAGTGCCATCGTAACCTTTGTCTGCAAATAGGCGCTCGGCAGCGTCAAGGGCGCGCTGTGTTGTTCGTTCACCTTTGCGTAAAGGTGTAGCATCTGCGGTAGTGTTGTTGGTCATGTTTGGTTTGATACCGGGTGAAGATATAATTGGACATTTTACACCTCAGATAACTTTAACCCAACTTATAGAAAACTTTGTTTATAAGTCATCCTAAATTCTCAGTTGCAGCCGGTTTCAGCAATTACGGCCAATTGTTTGCCATAGGCAGTTTGTCATTGCCCAACCGTATAAGGTAAAGTTGCCAGGAAGAGGCTCCTAGCTCCTGTGCTGTTGGCTGGTTGTGTTGATAAGCGACATCGTGCAGATTCCATTAACTGTCTGTTTTCAAGATAGCTCCTGGTTTTGTGTGGTGAATTCAAATGGTTATGATTTTCAGTGGATTATCTGCCAGTGTGTAATATTTGGAGATAGTGTTGGGCGTATGACTAAGATGAACTTTCAAGCAAATAAAAGTTATTTATCATCCTCCATTGCCGGTATTGTGTGTGCAGCGCTTGTTTTTATTTTCTACATTCCGTTGCTGGATTTTGAGTTTGTTAATTGGGACGATGATGTCAAGGTTTACAACAATATTTACATTCAGAAACTGGACTGGGCTTTTGTCCAATGGGCATTTACGGAAGTCTATCAGGCAAGCTATCACCCGCTGACCTGGTTTTCTCACGCGCTTGATTATCGTTTATGGGGACTTAACCCTTTGGGGCACCACTTAACAAATTTAGTATTACATTGTTTAAACGTCTATCTTGTTTTTAGCTTCACTGCGCATCTTCAGCTAATGGTGAAGCTTAGACAGTCAACGGCTGGAAATGATCTGGCTAATGCCCCGCTGTTACCTCTCGTTGCTGCCCTTCTATTTGGTTTACATCCGACCCAGGTCGAAGCTGTTGCCTGGGTGACTGCGCGGAAAGATGTGCTCTATACAGCTTTTTCTTTATTAAGTCTGATTGCGTATTGTCGCTATGTGAATATGTCACAGGTACGACCAGCCATATTTCGACTGCCTTTTATTTTGTCGGTTTTCTGTTTTTTATGTGCGGTGATTAGTAAGCCGGCTGCCATTGTACTTCCTGTCCTTTTCTTAGTGTTAGATTGTTATCCCGGTGGGCGTTTGCGTGGTCGTCGGCTAGTAGTGAGTTTGTTGCTGGAGAAAATACCTCTTCTATTGATAGGCGCTTGGATTACGTATATGACCATCTATGCCCATTTGTCGAGTCAACAGGTTTTGTCTGGGTTTGATGATGTTGCTTTGCCGCAGAGATTGTTTAACGCCTGTTATTTTGTCAGCAGCTATCTGCAAAATGTGTTCCTGCCTATTAACTTGACTCCCTTTCATCCGTTTTCCCGTACTGTGCATCTCACGATGGGGGAGACGTTTGTGGCCGTGATGACAGTGATTCTGATTACAGTTTTGGCGATTTGGTGTTTGAGGCGGGCCACGGGTTTTATGATGTTGTGGCTATTCTTTCTTGTTGGTTTGCTACCAACTCTTGGATTAGTTCAGGCGGGACAACAGTTGTACGCAGATCGCTATGCCTATATGGCCAATTATGCTGTTTATTTACTTGTCGCAATCGCAATGCTGAAAGTTTGGCAGATTTGTAGTTTTCGCGAATCTGCTCCCTATCGTATCGCATATTCGTTTGTTATCGGAATCTTATTGGCTTTGCTGCTTTGGCAAACACAAATGCAACTCAGAGTGTGGGAAAACGGGTTGTCGTTATGGGCTAACGTCGTTGATCAAAAGCCTCAGGAAGTTGGTCCTTATAAAAACTACGGTAATTCGCTATTGATGGCGGGTCAGTATCACGAGGCGGCAAAGAGTTATATGGCTGGCTTAGAGCTGATGCCGGGCGAACCTGACTTGCTCAATAATCTGGCTGTTGCTTGGCTTGATCTTGAGGATTACAAAAAAGCTGAGGGCATAGCCAAGCATGCTTTGCGAATTTATCCTAGTAGTGCCAGGGCGTTAAATACTCTCGGTGAAATCATGCTCCACAAAGGCTCCTACGATGAATCACTTCAGTATTTTCATCGAGCGATTCAGCGGGAGGGCCTAACCTATATTACGGCATTCAACATGTCGCTTGTTTATGAGAAGCTGAATGATATTTCCAATGCATGCCGCTATTTGCGACAGTATGTGCAAATCTCTCCATCACCGGAGGATGGGCAGGAAAAGTTAATGACTCTGGCATGCGAAAAATACTGAGTGAGTTGTCATAACATTATCAATTCAACACTGAAATAGCACAGTGTAAATTTCCTTTCGCCGAATGGAATCGATTTTCAATATAAATCGGGTTTATCCCTGCGTTATGATAGGTTTCGAATATTAGATCATTTAATGATGAGCCTTTTTCGATAACTACATCATCAAATAATGGTACTAATGCTTCAGTATTTCCATTATCAAGGTGCTCATAAATAACAATGTTTACAGGTGATTTGAATGTATTAATTCTGTCCACTGTTGTAGGAATGTATGTTATTTTAAAACCGTTTTCGATTAGGGCTGCTTCAATAGATTGGATTGCAGCGCTATCATCTGCACTTAAATTGTTTTCATCAATGGGTTTTATTAGGGCTGCCCGGCCATCAGATATAAAACTCATAGCCATGTCAATATGAAATAGGTTTCTACTATTCTTTACAGTAACGATTTTATCCGCGCCGGTCATTTTTTTATACAATGAAATAACTTCGTCATGATTTGGGTGAACAAATAGACTGTTATGATAGTCGCTTCTATTATTAATAAATTCTCGTTCTCCAATAAATAAAATTCTTTTCTCACTTTTGCCGAGAAGGATATTACCGCCACGGAAAAAAAGAGGAAGGTATATCACCTTGCGAGTTGAATTTTCCAATTTCTTTAGGTATCGATTATCTGAACGGCTTAAATCATTTATTTGATACCTTGTAGCTGGCGCAAGTAAATAACTTGTCCCATTTTCATCATAAGCCATTTCTAGCAAGTCTTGAGCCCATTGAGTTGTATCATGAATGAGTTCAACGCCATTTTCCTTCAAATACCAAGTATCAACTTCATGCAGCGTTACTCTATCTGCCATCCTATTTTTTTGTATTTCCTTCCAGATTTCATCGCGCATTCTTTTGGGAACGATTAAATTTACCTTTGTGTATTTTGGCAGCCTTCGAAGTAAAGGTAAGTGCGCGAACAGTGGGTCTTTATCGTTTTTCGTTGAGTAGTGGATAGAAAGTAATATTTCAGTCAGCTTGCGACTATACTCTGTGCGTTGCATCAATTGATGTTTACTTATTACGGCATCGATATTGTTGGAGAACTCAGACATAGTATCGACGTTTCGTGTGCGATAAATTATCCTTTGCTTTATGTTTTCTGCAATATGAGAGGGATATTTTTCTAGTTGGTCAAAATGTTCCGGCATCTTAAGGTGAATTTTATTATTGCTTATTATCGTATCAAGTTGATAGGGTTGTCCTTTGATAGGTATGTTCAAACGGTCACTTAGATTGGGCGTAGCTGCTGCTGCATTTATGGATATAATGCAAAGGAAAGAAGTCAGTGCTAATATGATATTCATAGTGATCTTTAATTTATCATCTTCAAAATGCTGTTCATTTCAATATTGAAAATAAGGGAATGCATTCTGTGTGGCACTTATAATGAGCTGCTGTTGTAGGTAAATCTCTAGCCATTTTAGTGTTTGCTCGTCTAACGATTCGTTTTTTTGTGTTAAGTTATTTCCATATTTGAGTGGAGTCATCTATTTCACTGGGCTGTTATCTATTTTGTAGTTAATGCCTCTAAGATTTGTTCTAATTTCCGGGTTATTCCATATTTTGACTGCATTAAGATAGGCGGATTTTGCTTCACGGAAGTCTCCTCTCTTTTCGTAGGCAACTCCCAAATTTAGTTGTGCCTTATACATGAGGGGAGATTTGTCAGCCGTGTCCTGCCAAAATGACAGTTCATTGCGCCATACATCCAGGCGATTAAATGTTAGAAATGCACAAATTAACACCACGCAAAATGGGGTTGCGTAACAGATTGTTTTCCCTTTTTGTAGTTTTTCCACTCCTTTTTTTAGTCCCAACATTAATATCATATAAAAGCCAATTTGCGAAAGATATAAGAACCTGTCTGCATAAAAAGTATTAATTGGAATAATATTTGATACAGGAAGCAGGCAGATCCAAAACCACAGATACCAAAATTTAATTTTTTTACTGCCTTTGCTATAAATTAATACTGAAACAAAAATCCATGCAAAAACTGAAAGAACAACTTCCCATTCAAAAGGACTGTTAAAAATCCGGGCATCGTAATAGCCTGACAGGTTAACAGGCAAAACAAGGAGGTAAATGTAGATCCAATAAATAACGGCTGAGGTTGGATACACAGTATTTATCAAAAGACTGGGCTCTATGCCCAAGGTAGCCCCTTCCCCTGTGTGATAATAGATAGTAGGTGCTGCCGACAATGCTGCTAGAACAGATATTGCAAATATCAAATGGATCGACCGTAATTTTCCATGCTCAAAATAGTCGTACAAGATAAGCAATATAGGCAGTATGATTGCCGTCGGCTTTGAAAGAAAAGCCAACAAAGAAAAAAGCAATACAGATAGCTGCTGTTTTTTACCCATTATTGTGTTTTTTGTATAGATGGAAAAAGCAATAATGAGGAACAGCGCTGACATCAGAGTTTTTCGTTGGGATATCCAGGCTACGCTTTCAACATTGATGGGATGTAGAGAGAACAGTAAGGCTACAGAAAATCCGATATAGTTTGAGCCTGACATCTTGGTTAATAAATGAAACAGCAGAACAGATACGCAGACATGAAGTAGCATATTGGTTATGTGAAACACACCGGGGGAAGGTCCAAAAACGGCATACTCGAATGCGTAACTCAATACTGGCAAAGGAGTGTATGCACTTACAACTGGCGTCAAAAAGATATCTTTTAAATTATTGAAGGATAGCTCTTTTATTAAATCATTGGCTTTGACATACCGATTATCATCCCAGGTGGGAATATAATCAAAAGAGTAGACTTGGAAATAGACAGAAACAGATAATAAAATTATAAGGAATGTGAGTATTTTCTGTGAATTAGACACAGCGGGACAGCTTCTTTCCAAGGGAATTGCTGATAGCGAAAAAATATTGGGCCAGCGATTCAGTGATAAAGAAAGCTATCTTGTAGTCTGTTAGTAGTTCATATTGTTTGATATTTAGCACGACTTTACCAACATCAAAATAGGGGGGGATAGTATCCCCCAGCATGTCAAATAGGTTTTACAAGACAGGATGTCTTGGCAAAAAAATTACTTCTCCTCTTTTGGCGGTCTAATAAAAGCTTTAAATACGTATTCAACGACATCGGCTATTTGTTGATCGCTGAGCACTAAGCGCCAAGCAGGCATTTCTGTCCCTCTACGACCTGTGTGAACAAAATTATACAAGTGAGGACGACTATATTTTGCCAATGCTGCGGGATGTTTAAAATCACGTGGTTTGGGGAATATAAACCTTGACCTTGGTCCTTCACCATCGCCCTTGTCACCGTGACAAGGCACACAGCTATTTTCAAACAAGTCTTTTCCTTTTTGATAATCCCCAAGCAGTCCGTCGGGGATGGGGCTGTTCATGTCTTCACCAAAGTGTCGAGAGTGATCATGTGCGCCAACATCAGTATGATCCGGTTCCACAGGTTCCTCAGTAATGTTCATAAAGTTCAATCGAATATAATCCACCATAGCTTCTATCTCGTATGGCCTTAATCGCTTGCCCCAGCCCTGCATGGCTGTTTGTGGGCGGCCATAGGTCACGGAAAAAATCATCCGTTTCTTATTGTTACCAAGTTCTTCTTTACTTTGCCTAGTGGTGAAGTTTCGTGGGCTTGGGCTCAGTCCGGATTGTGCCCATACGGCTGCTTTACCTGTATCGCCGTGGCATACTGAACAATAATCATGATACAGTTCAGATCCAAGGTTCGATTGGTTATTCTCGGCCGCATAAGCTGTTACCGAAGAAAAAATAAGGGCGCTGACTGTGAATCTTTGTAATTTATTAAAAAGCATCATCTTGCCACCAATAATATAGAAGTCAAAATAGTAAAAAATGTTTGAAAAAATGTAGCACTGTATTTATTTGGTATACGGCAGAACATTCCAATTCGTTGGACGTTTTTTTTGGTTGTTATGCGCGAATGTTTAATCATTTTCATTTGATTCATCTTCCCTGAAGAACAGAGGATTTGCTTTGAGCAAACGTTGTATTTCTGAGGTTGACGAGCGGATAAGAGCAAGATCAGCTCGATCATCCATACGGCTACATAAGGCGCGCAATCTAAATGATCGATTTCGTTCGAGAGTTAGCCAGCTTGATAAAAAGCGTAAGACAAAATGCCGTGCTTTCCCGTTCGTGCCAGCCGCGCTTAAATTCAACTTTGATGTGTTCTGCAGTATTTGGCGAAATGTGCTGAGTATCGTGTCAATATGTTTTGACCAAATAATATGCGTAAGCCAAAGTGCGATAAGATTGATTAGCACTACTGCAATAATGACGTGCACAAACGCAATAACAAACTGCTGAAATAGAGCATCTTTGCTGGCGAAATGTGCTGAATATAAGTGATTTTCAATGATGCTTTGAAAATCAATGTACAGATAGACAATTGCGCCCGCCATAAGCAGGGTTTCCATTAGTATGAGAAAAACAACCAGTTTCCCCTGAATGTCAAAATCAGTATAGATTTTTTTACGCCGGTTTTTCATCTCCTGAGTTCCTATTTGTCGTGACACTGAAGACAAAGAGAAGAGCCGTTCATACTCACCACAATGGCACCATGCTGTTCGCTATAACCTTCGTGACAGGAGACACAACTCACTTTTCCATCGGGTAATTGAATGTTTTGATTTAATAGGCTTGCATCCCTGAAGCCACCATATTCGAACGCTTTTTGGTAGGATACGCCAACAGGATGATTGCTTTTACCACTGGCATGACGGACAACGGCGTTGGTAGAGATGGCCACGTTCAGATTATCGTTACTCTGGTCTTCATGGCAAGTCATACAATTAATAGAAAAAGTATCCAGGCCAATTTCTTCATAGCTGCCAGGCAAAGCCATGTGACCGGAGAGAACAAGTGACTGGCCACCGTCTATCATATTATCAAAAAAATCATCAGTGTGGCATGCAAGGCAATGGGCTTTGCCATAGAGTGGCACACGCATTAATCCTCGATCGCTGCTGTGTACTTTATGACAAGTACTGCATGTCATATCATGTTTCCAATCCAGTGGGTACTCGTTGGGAATCCCTCGGGAGGGAGAGAAGCCAGAAGGGTGGCTGACTTCAACAGCGTTAACATGGCAGCTAGTGCAAAGATGTTCCTGGCTACCGATGAGTTTGCCTGCATTCTCAGCGTTTATTTCGCCCGTTACCAAATGACAACTACCGCATTCACTCTCCATGAGGTGGCCCGTATTATGGTTGTCTCCAATGACAGATCGATAGTACATAGAAGTTGCTAACATAATAAAAAAAAATACACTCAGGTTAAGCTTAGTGACCATGCAACTGAATCCTGCGCTCGGTAATTTTGAGTTCATGGATTTTTGCAGCCAACTTACTTCGATTAATGGAATCTTCTTTGAGGAGCTCCTGTATCTCCTCTGCGACATGGTTTAATGCCTGATAGTGTTGGTTTAGATGAAAGATAGCTGTTTCCAGCAAATCAGCCTCTGCATGCAGTTTGTCGTGAGTGCGTATTTTGATGTGAGGCGCGGAATTATGCTCAATAGTTAATTCAATGTTTTTTGAGAAACGGTAGAGCGGCCCGGAAATTTTAGCACTGCTGTAGATGGAGATCAGCCAAGTCATTAATCCAACAAATACAACAACAATCAGGCCAGAAATTAAGATGGCTTTAGGCAATAGGTTTTTCATCGAGCTGATCGATTGTATCGATGAGAGGTAATGGGTAATCTCTCCTGTATCTGTAAGGATGTATATAGTCCCAATTAACGTAAATGCTGCGAATGCGCTAACGTGTAGTGCGATCTTTGAAACCAGCTGGAGTTGATACAGCGCATTGGGCGTAAACCCCGTCAATGTTTCATCGCCAGTGTGAATTGCTCTGTCATTCACCATTAACAACCTAATAGACATTAAATTTTTCTGTAAAAAAAAGAGTGCCTGTCAATGTTACTAAATGTAACTACAACCACTCCGTCCTTTCGCCTGTTGTCTATAAACGAATTTTTGAAATGCCGCCATAGCTGCCAACCCATAACGTTCCATCTTCTTGTGTCGTCATGGAGAAAACAGTATTGGAGAACAGTCCATCGTCGGTAGTCATGATGTCAAACATGTTTTCTCCATCTGTTTCATTGAAAGAGGCCAGTCCGTCGGCTGTACCTATCCAAACTTTATCTTTTTGGTCAACGTGGAGCATAAATACATGATTTGAGGGAAGGCCGTTTTTAGTTGTGTAGACGGTAAATTTCTCACCATCAAAGCTGCAAAGTCCAGCGCCCCAGGTGCCTACCCAGACAGTACCATCTTGGGCAACATCCATGGCAACGATATAGTTGGGATTATAGGACGTATTGATACCCTGCAGATCCATTTCGACCTTCTGTTTTGCGTGGTGGCTGGAAACCTCGGCCGGATCTCGCTTAAAGGTAATATCATCCTTCACCAAATCGTAAGGGGCGCCCAAGCCGTCGTCCTTATTCCAGTTAGTCCAGGTACCATCTTTGTATCTGGCAAGACCACCTTCGGTAGCGAGCCATAGTTCATCATCTTTTCCTTTGGCTAGTCCGTATACCCAATCATTGGGCAAGCCGCCATTGGTATTGGCGACGGTGAAGGTTTCCCATTTAGAGGGATCAGAGATGTCTCCACCGCGGATCAGGTTTGCTCCAGACCAGGTTGCTATCCAAACATCGCCATTTGGCATTTCTAGCGCGTCGTAGACGAAGGAGTCTGCTAAGCCATCCGGGACATTATAAATTTTAAATCTGTCTGCTTCATGGTCGTACATGGCGACACCGCCACCATAAGTACCAACAGAAATCAAGCTGCCTATTTTTCCTACGCTAAACACGCCATTCGCCAATAATCCATTTTGCACGTTGAAAAGTTGGTGATCATCTCTCTTTGTATCGTAGCGAATAACACCTCCCGAGGTGCCGATCCACATGGTATTGCCATCGGCAAAAATGGATTTGACATTTTTATTACCAACCCGAAAGTGGGTGAATTTTGCACTTGCGCCTGCAGCGCCCTGATTTTCATTGCCGTTTGTCTTGGCGGGCGGAATCAAAGGGGGGTGTTCAGTTGGCAAGATTGCTCCGGGTTCCAGCTTGCTGGCCTGATTACTTATTTGCCCCGCATCACTTTTCTCAGCTGCCGTTTCAGTAGAAGTCATATTTTCCGGGGAGGAGGCATTTTGTTGCGTGCAGGAAATTATGCTAGCGGCAATGCCAAATGCGCCGACCAATCCAATTGTCATATTTTTAATTTGAATGCTCACTATACTATTCTCTTGTTGCTTATCTGAATGAGGTGCTTAAAGGCCAAGTCGAGTAACGCCGCCGCGAGTACCGGCCCAAATGTCGCCGTTTGGAGTGGTGGCGAGAGCAAACACATCACGACCGGATAATCCGTTGTGTGTGTTCCAGATATGCCACGACTTACCATCATAACGGGTTAAGCCACGGTCAGTACCAAACCAGAGCACGCCGTTTTTATCCTGTGCGACGCTGTAGACAATATTGCCGGATAGACCATCAGCTGTTGTCAGGTTCTCCCATTTGCCGTTGATATAATGACTGACGCCTCCACCCCAGGTGCCAGCCCAGATAGAGTCGTCACGCTGGTCAACTACAACACTGAAAACGTAGTTGGGGTTATAGGTTGCTAGACCGCCGCTCAAGACCCCTAAATCATGACGGGATCGGGTTCCCAGTCCAGTATTCTTGCTGAAAGGCAGGTTTGTTTCGTTTGCTGCGCCCAGCCCGTCTTCATGAGTCCAGGACACCCAGTTTTTTCCGTCAAAACGACTGATTCCGCCTTCAGTACCAAACCAAGCGACGCCTTTACTATCCACGGCCAGACCATATACCCACTCGTTGACCAGTTCTTTAACATAGGTGGTGAATTTTTCGGTCTTTCGATCAACGTAGTTGGCACCGGCCCAGGTGCCGACCCACAACCCGCCGTCTTTGGCATTGGCAAAAGAGTAGACCCAGTAATCAGCCAATCCATGCATGGGGAAAAAAGTTTTCCATTCGTCGTCTTTATACCGGGAAATACCTCCAGCGTTAGTGCCAAACCATTTGTAGCCGTCTTCATCAATACCAATACCAAACACATATTCGTTCGCTAGGCCGTGTTCCCGAGTAAAAGTATTGAGCGGTGATAAATTCTCCAAATCAATTTCATGAACGCCGACGGACGTGCCGATCCAAAGATGATTTTTGGCTTCTTCAACGGCAAGCGAACGCACATAGACTTGTGCGCCCACACTAAACGTATCGAGAACCTTCTCAACCGGTGCGATTTCCTTGGCAGCTGCACTTTTTTCAACGGTGGTAACTTCTTGCGTTACCATAGTTTGCTTTGGCTCCGTTGTTTTTTTATCAGAGCAACCGCTTCCGAGGAATAGTGTAATAGACAGGGAGGTAATGCAAAGATAGTGAAATTTTGTCATTGGCGAAGTGTCCTTATATAAGAAACCAGATCATAAAGGTTGCGTTCTTTAATTACCTTTTTAAAAGAAGGGCAAACGTTATCACCCTTTTCGATTCGTTCAACGAGACTTCGGTCGCTTTTTATGAGACCTTGACCAATGCTGAAATCGGGTGCAGTAGCCATCACCCCACGTCCATCGCTGCCGTGGCAGTTGCTGCAATACTTTTCGTAGATTGTGTTACCTTTATGAGTATCGGATGCCAGCGTGGCGGTGCTAATCAGCCCCGTCGCAAGCAAAGACACAAACATTTTACAATTCATGTTGGAGCTCTCATCGGATGTGTGGATTTCTCGGCAGTAAAATCATTTCGGATTTGATTTTTGATTCTTGTATTTGTTTTTGGGGATTCTCAACTTTCGATACTTTTCTGCCATAGCTGCGTCTGGTTGTATATTGTAGATTTTGTTTCCATCGCGGTAGAAATTCTTTAGTAGAGTAGCAGAACGAAGGCTGCCGAGTTCCGCTGCCTCCTTGTGAAGGATAAGTGACTCGGCAATATCCTGCTCAATGATTTTATTACCCGTTTTCAGCATATCAGCGTAAAAGGCCATGGCCGGAGGATGCTTCACTGCAACTGCCCGTTTTAAGAGACCAATACTTTTTCTAAGATTTGCCTTCGTGCCAGTGCCGCTGTAGTACATTTGCGACAAGCCGAAAAAACCAGCCCCATTGTTTTGATTGGCTGCTTTTTGAAAGAGTTTCAGCGCATTTTCCGCGTAACCACCTTGTTTTAAAATAAAGCCCAACTGCGCTTGTGCTGGCGCATATCCGGCTTGAGAGGCTTTTTCCATTAACTGCATGCCGGTTGTAAGATCTCCTTTTTCAAAAGCTTCAATGCCGGCTTCACCGTCTTCCTCAGGCGTGCCAGCATAAGACAAATTACAGCAAAGTAGTAACAGGGTAAATAATATTGACGGCAAGTGCACCGCTGGTTTTATAGCATAGCATAGCATAGAGCTACCTCCTGAAAAGGGCAGATAAATTTACGATGTAAGAACTTCTTCGAGTTTTCTATAAAGGCTTGAAACCCCAATACCTAGTCGATCAGCTGCTTCCTTGCGATCCCCGTTGCATTCCTCTATTGCCAGATTAATCACAGCGATCTCATAAGTACGCATCTGTTCCTTTAAGGTACCTTGGGTTTGCACGGACATACGATGCCCGTTTTGTTGCTTACTGATCTGCTGAGGCAAATCATGCACTTCGATTTGACTATTTTCAGCCAGAATGAGTGAGCGAGCAATAACGTTTTGCAGTTCTCTGACGTTCCCAGGCCAATCGTAATTACACATAAGTTGACGAGCGTCAGCATTGACATTCACGGCTTCCTTAATGCCCATGTTTTTACGTTCACTGGTCACAAGGTAATCGATGAGTTTGTCAACGTCTTCTGGGCGTTCCCGTAATGGGGGTAGAGGGATATGAAAAACATTGAGGCGAAAATACAGGTCCTCACGAAAAGTACCTTTCTCCACCATATCCTCGAGAGTCTGATTGGTTGCTGCAATAATGCGGACATTGATTTTCCGCGCTTGTTCACTGCCGAGTGCCCTTACTGACTGATCTTCAATGACATGTAGCAATTTGACCTGCAGATTGAGGGGGAGTTCGCCAATCTCATCTAAAAATATGGAGCCTTGGTCAGCTTCAACGAACAGGCCTCGCTTGGCTTTGCTAGCTCCCGTGAAAGCGCCCTTGGTATGGCCAAAGAACTCGCTTTCCAGTAGATTTTCCGGGATGGCGCCGCAGTTTACAGGAATAAAGGAGGCGTTGCTGCGTTGGCTATGCTGATGGATAGATCGGGCTATTACACCTTTACCGGTGCCGCTTGGGCCGGTAATTAATACAGTACTGTCAGTTGGGGCGACTTTCTGGATCAGACGATCAATATCACGCATGGCCGGAGAGACCATCTGACATTTGCTGTCATCCTGCCCCAGAACGATTTCTCGAAGAACCTGGTTTTCAGATTTCAGATGAATGACGTCTGCTATATGCTCAAGACGGTTAATAACATCTTCATTTCTAAGTGGTTTTAGCATGTAGTCGTAGGCACCTGCGCGCATAGCATCAACGGCTGTATTGACAGATGCAAATGCTGTCATCATTAAAAACAAGGTTTCGACGCCGGCTGCTTTGGCCTTTTCTACCACTTCAATACCCGTCATATCAGGCATGCGGATATCTGACAAGCAGACTTCGATGTCACCCTTTAATAAACGTGTAAGCGCCTCTGTTCCGTCTTTCGCTGTACTGACTGTGTGCCCTGCTCGTGTAACCGCATTCGACAAAATTTGACGGATAGCCGGTTCATCATCGACAACTAAAACCTGAAGTGATCTCATTGTTATATTGTGTACTCTCTGATCCTAGCACCAGTGGGAAGTATAACGCGCATTTCGCTTCCTTTGTTAACAGTAGAATCAATTTCTATGGAACCTTGATGCGCCTCTACTATGGAGTGACTCAAAGAAAGACCCAAGCCGGTACCATGTCCCGGCAATTTCGTGGTGTAAAATGGATCAAATGCATGTTCCTGAGTCTCGGAATTCATTC
This sequence comes from Gammaproteobacteria bacterium, assembly GCA_003353945.1. Classification (GTDB taxonomy): domain Bacteria; phylum Pseudomonadota; class Gammaproteobacteria; order Pseudomonadales; family PIVM01; genus PIVM01. The sequence continues at coordinate 9,896 of PIVM01000072.1, read as the reverse complement.
CGCAGCCGTTATCAATGACTGAGAGGTGGATGTTGTCACCGACGCAGATGGTTCGCACCGTAATTGAGAGGGCTTTAGACGCATTGCTCTCCACTGCATCAGCCGCATTCACCAGCAGATTGATCAATAGATGAGTCAATTGATCCTTTATGCCAATCAGCGCGGGTATCTGTTTGTCAAGGTCAAGAATTAGATTGATATTTCGCCAACGTTTGTCAAATTGAATCAAATGGCAAGTGCTTCGGATGACACTGTTGAGGTCGATCAGTTGTTGGTCGCCGGATTGAGGTGAAGTGAAATCAGATATATCGTGAGTAATAGAAGCAAGACGGTCTGCCTGTTCTAGTATGAGTTCAAGATTGTCTGGAGCAAGCTGCTCGCGCAAGATGTTGTTGTTTTCTACTGTGTCCATGATCTCCAATATCAGCCCTCGAATAGAGGCAATTGGATTGCTGACTTCATGCAATATACTGGAGGCAAGGAGACCGACTTCCGCCATTTTTGATTGATGAAAAAATTTTAGTTTTTCTTCATCCAGTTTGCTTTCAAACTCTTTCTCCTTGGTGATATCCTCTTTGACACCGATGTAATGACTGATAGTGCCTGTTGCATCCCGTACGCCGGAAATGACGGCACGCTCCCAAAACAGTTCGCCATTCTTTCTTCTATTCTGGAAAATGCCCGACCATTCTTTTCCTTTTGTAATGGTTGACCACAGTTGCTCATAGGTTTTGGGGGGGGTTTTGCCAGATTTCAGGATACTCGGTGTTTTGCCGATGATATCCCTTTCGGAATATCCTGAGACGATCTCAAATTTGCGGTTTACATAGACAATATTGCTGTTGGCGTCAGTGATCATAACAGCCGCTGGACCTTGTTCAACGGCTTTTGAAAAGTGACTTAATTGCGTTTCAAGATCCTGGCAGCGTTTTTGGGTATCGATTAGTTGCTGCTTGGTTTCCTTAAGCGCCAGTCTCAATGAGGTCTCATCACTTGGTGTTGTGTTCTTTGTGCTAACCATCTATTTCACTCGGATAGGATTCACAGAGGCATTTCTCTGTGTGTGGAATGATAACGCTCACTTGAGTTCCCTTGTCCTTAGCGGATTCAATTTTGATATCGCCCTGATGGTATGTGACGATCGACCAGCACAGTGCCAGCCCCAGTCCAGTGCCTTGACCGACAGGTTTAGTGCTAAAGAAGGGTTCCACCGATTTTTCCAGTGTTTCAACGTCCATACCCCTGCCATTATCCTTTATTGTCAGTGTCGTCTTGTCATTATCATGGGAAGTGGTAACGGTAATCGTGTATTTGTCACCGTTATAATCTTGAAATGCGTCCAGGGCGTTTTCCAGTAGATTGTTCACCAATAGGGAGAATTGGTCTTTGATGCCGTTTAATGCGGGTAGCTGGTGGTTCAGGTCGATTTCGAATTCGACCTCCTCCCAGCGTTGATCAAAGTGAAGCAAATTGCAGGTGTTAGCAATAAGTTCATTTAGATCAAAAAGTTGGATTTCGTCACTTGCTGGTGAGGCGATGACTGAAAGGTCGCGTGTGATTTTCCCCAAGCCATCAGAATAATCCACTATAGACGCGACCAGGTCAACGATTGCTTCGTCAACAGAATCATCGGTTATGGCTTGTATTTCGTGAGCTAAACCGGATATGCATGTTATTGGGTTGCCGATTTCATGGGCGATGCCACCGGCAAGAGATTCAATTGCAATCATTTTTTCTTGATAGAATGTTCTTCTGCGCTCCAGTTCCAGCTCTTTTTCTCGTTCATCCAGATCATTTGCCATTTGATTCACCCCCACGATCAACTGGCCTAACTCATCCTGGCGTGTGGTGACAAGTGGTGCGCCCCGAAAACCTTCCACTATCTGGCGTACTCGCAAGCGAGTATTGTTAATGTCACGGGAGATGTGGGCGAAGAACAGGCTGGTAATAGTGCCAATTAGGGCCAGGCCAATAATTGCGAGCGTTAATGCAGTAATGATAAGGCGTTCACTATGTTCTCGGTATTGCTCGATCAATTGTCCTCGGCGATGACGATTTTCTGCCATGAGTGAATCAATCTCGATTTTTGCCTGCGTAAGTTTGCGATGTAATACAGACAAGTTATCTTTGCTGGGTTGCTCCAATACTTTGGGTAATAGATCGACTAATGTTTTATAAGATGCAGCCTTGTCTGGAAATAAGGAGTCCAGAACTTCATATTGCTTTTGTAGCACTGAGAAATAATTCACAATCGCTTTTATATCTTGCTCATTTAAATCGATAAATAAGGCGGTGATAACATGAAAAGCGGCGATATCCGCTTGCACCAGTGCGTTTTCTGCATGCTCTATGCGCTGGTATTCTTCCAGTTGTTTTAGAGGTACATCCCATTCATTTAATACAACGTAGGCTAGAAGGCTTGCATATGCGATCAAAAAGCTGACAAATACCAAGCCCTTATTCAGCAGAGTTTTGCGAAAGGGTATTTTGGACAGAGCTTCGATCTGCCCCTTATTTAACTCACTGATAAACGAGGGTGCGGAAGCATTGCTATCACTGTTAGCCTGTTGGTCAATAGTGTTGTTATCCATTCGTGTGTCCTATTGATCATAGCTCCATGATTTTGTGGATGAGGCGTCGCCTTTGCTAATTCCGCGCAATAATTTAATCATGCCTTTGCTATCCCAAATCTGTTCGCCCACAATTCTATTAGTAATCTTTCCTTGAGGTGAAATAATAAATGTCTCTGGGAATGCCTTAACGCCAAAAGTGGTCTTGGATATATCCATGCTTTTATCGTGGTAATTAGGAAATGATATTTTATATTGTAGTAGAAACTCTTCTGCGAGATTGTTATCTTCATCAACGGATACACCAATAACCGCATATTTGTTTTGATCAAGTGTCATATGTAAGTTTTCCAGGCTTGGCATTTCCTTTCTGCATGGAGCACACCAGCTTGCCCAAAAATTGATGATCACCGTTTTCCCTTCAAATGACTCTGATAAAGTCTGTTTACCATCGAAGCTGGAGAACGTGATGTTAGGAAGTTGTTCGCCGACTGACAATGTTTTAATCGTAGCGTCTTTTTGACAACCGTAAAGAGTGGCAATGCAAACGACAAGCACAAGCAATGAAGTACTTAAATAAGCCAGAGCTATTTTGCAGTTCCAATTGTTTGAGCGCTGAATCGATGATGTCATATGCTTTAGTCTATAGCACCATATGAGTGTAAGCCGGATAAAAAAAGGTTTACACCAAGAAAGCAAAACAGCGTTACACTGAAACCAAGTAGTGACCACCATGCCATTTTAATACCTGCCCAGCCTCGCATAAAGCGGGCATGGAGGAATGCAGCATAAACCAACAAAACAATCAGTGACCAGGTTTCTTTGGGGTCCCATGACCAATATCCCCCCCAAGCATAGTATGCCCATGCAGAGCCTAATATAACAGCCAGCGTAAAGACCGGAAAACCGACGGCAACAGAGCGATACATCAAATCATCAATGATGCTCAGTGGTGGCATTGATTTGATAATGCCATCAGTTTTGCCATGTTTTTCAAGTTGTTGGCGCACGAGTAACATGACAGCGGCACCCGCACTGACCGCAAATGCGCCATAACCGATAAAGTTTGCTAATACGTGAGCATGCATCCAATAGCTTTTTAGTGCAGGAACCAACTCATTGGGATCGGCATAGCCGGTTGCTACGAGCCATTCCTGTAGGCCCACGGCGCCTAAGACGATGGGCATTACAAAAGCGCCTGCGCTACGGTTGCGGTAGAGCGATTCCAGAATTAAATAGACGGTCACCGTTAGAGCGGTAAAGCAAAGTGAAACTTCGTAGAGGTTGCTGATAGGAACGTGCCCCTCTTCCAATATCTGATAGCTTTCATACCAGCGGGTCAATAGCGCAACGAATATGCCGCTCATGCCAGCGGCGGCCAGGCCGCTTGCCCATTTTCCAACTGAGCTATCCTGAAATTTCAAGTGAGCGATGTAAACCAGACTTGAGGCGATGAGTAACAGGTTGGAATACCCCGTGAATTTATACGAAAGCAATTCCGTCAGAGGTATGCCGGGTGTCAACGTGTCTGTCAGGGAAAAGATTGAAAGCCCGGAAATGCCCAAAGTCAGCAATAGAAGCAGGCACCAGTACAGCATCATTTGAGCAAAAGTTTTGGCCTCAATGGGTCTGCTGCCGGTTTTCCCTATGTCAAGCTCTGACATACTGTGACCTCATCAAAAGTGTATTCGGTTTCTTTTAGGGATTGCTGTAACTGGTTGACTATCTGGCTGACGCCGATGCCGCAGGGGCGTTCACTGCGAAGAGTAATCTCATATTGTTTTTTGCGAGTGTTCAGCACCTTGATATTAACCCAAACTCGGTATTCGGCGATGTAGATAACGCATAGGCCAGCCATTAAGAAGAGGCAACCAAGCCAAACGACACTTGATCCGGGATCTCGCGCAACTTGAAGGCCGGTATAGAGAGAGCTTGTATAACCATTAAAAGAAAACAGTGCGGGAATATCATGAAGAATCAGCGCATCGGCTGTTTTGGCAATCGCAGACTCCACATCTTTTTTGTTTGAGGGGGTGAGCTTTAGTTCTGTCAATGTTTTGCTGAAGGCTGTTTGTTTTTGCTCATCGCTGAACTCTTGTTGCCCGCCTTCTGCAAACAAGTGTCTCATATAGGCGGCAAGAATTTCGATCATTTTGTTGTCTTTTGTGGAGATGCCTAATTCTACAGTCAACATATGATCGTGTGTGCCCAGTTTTTTAAAGGCAATAATGTGAGGAAAGTGCAAGTAGCTGCGGAACGTTGTGGTGCCGATGGCCGGCGTTTGCATTTCGATGTCCAAAGAGGGGCCTACGTCACGACTTTTGCGTTGATTGGGAGTTTCTGGCAGATTAATGACCGTGTGTTCGCGTAATGCCTTCACTGTTACTCGATTACCATCTTCGTTAGCATGAATTTTATTGATATTCGAATCAATTTGCTGTTGTGGGAAATCAGCAAGCCTCAGGTTGGTAAAAGTGAAATTGACTGGAGATCCAGCATCGCCGAAAGATGCCTGATACAGAGTGATGTCATCAATCGTGAGCGGATCATTCACTGAGATGCGTTTTTGGGCAATCGTCTCGCCACCTTGAATAATGGTCAAATCAGTTTGAAATCCACTGGGTCTTCCCGTTTCGTAGTAGTCGATGACAAACTTGTCGTTTCTTATTTCAAAGGGTAGATCGATGGTTTCGTGGTCATCTCCACTTGAAATATGGGCCTGCTGCACTGATTCGCCTTCAGGGATATTGATAGCGGCTCGATAACCCAGTTGAGTTGAAACAAGGCCGCCAATCAGAATTGTAATCAGGCCAAGATGTACTCCGATAAAGCCCAGTTTGCCGATCCTGCCTTTTCTGCCAAAGGCCAGCGTTTCGTTGCAGTCATTGCTCTGTTCCATCCAGTCTTTAAACCCGGCTTTTGTGAGCGCCTGAGCGACAGAGGATTCCTGCTCACATTTGCTTGTATCTTGAGTGACGGTTAATCGGGCGTGATACCGGTTTGGTATCCGGGGGAGTTTATGAATTTTTTGGAAGCTTCGCCAAGATCGTGGGCTGTGTCGCCAGATAGCCAGACACATTGAGAGTAACAGGAAGCCCAGCAAGGATAGATACCACCAGCTGTGGTACATATCATAGATATCCAGTGATTGAAGAACCGATTGCCAGGCGTCTCCGTAGGTTGCCCGGTAAAAATCAGTGCTTCGATTTTGTGCGATGACAGTACCGATTATGCTAACTAACGCCAACAGACAAAGGATTATGAAGGCGAACGACATGGAGCCGAGGTACTTTAATAGCTTCTTCCAGCTAATTGTCATGCGGTTCACGGGCTCCTGCGCAGGTATTTACTTGTATGGCTGGTTCAATGCTGGCTGCAATCATGAATATCTACAGCGTGTAGATTAGACTAAGGTTTGCAAAAGCGATGCCACAGATGCGTAGATTTTTTATCAAGGATTATAATGTTGTGATTTTCCTTCTATATCAACACTCTTACGAAGGTTAATTTTTCTGTTCAGGGCGGTGGCTGCACCAATACCAAGCGTTATCGATTAAATAATAGACGATTATAAATAATAGTAACGGCGTGAATCAGCGGTTTAGTTAAGAGCTTCATCCTCAAGGTATCGAATGCTGGATTTAGTCTTGGTGTCAGCGAATTAGTTTTGCTGTTGCTCGGGAATCAAGCCCGCCAGTTCTCAATAGTGAGAACTGGCGGGCTTGATTCCCGTTTTTCAGAATGCTTGATTGTTTCGATTCTCCGGAATCTGCTAGCTGGTTATTGCCTGGATTTGCCTATTGGGTGAAATGCTTCATCAATATAGGTGATAATCTGGTCAACTTGTTCTTTGCTTAATACGCTTTTCCAGGCCGGCATAGAGGTGTTTGTCAGCCCTTCATTGATGGCATGTTTCAAATAGACCTTATTGATTGCCTTCATGTAGGCGGGGGTAGTCAAATTGCGAGGTTTTGGTTCCAGAAAACTGCCGATCCAGTTCTCACCGGTGCCATCGGCAGCATGGCAGAAAGCACAATTTATTTCATACAAGGTCTTACCTAGTAATGCTTGCGCCGAGAGTCCGCTGGTATCTGGTGGTATGTCATGGATGGCGTAGATACTGGCAGACGTTACCGCATCAATATCACTATAGGAGAAATTATTACGCGGATAAGACAGTGCCTGGGAGGACCATGTGATGCCGGGATCGTTTGTCACACCGTGATCATGACAGGTAATGCAACTGACCATAAAAAACTGTTTGCCACGTTGTTGCTCTTCGGTAAGTTCTTCCCAGGGCGTGTCGAGGGGGATTTCACCTTTTGCGAAGGGGTAGGCAATTTGATAGCGTTCGTGCTTATCCCAGCCATTTTCCTTGGTGTGGTAGCGGGTATTTGGTAATTTGTTTTTCATAAACTCAGTGCGTACGAAATCCACAACCAGTGCGATTTCATCGTCGTTCAAAACGCGAGAAAAGCTGATCATGGCAGTCTTTGAGATGCCGTGAGTAACCGCTTTGATCATTTTGCTGTGACTTAGGGCGTCAAGAGAGGTCTTGGTGAAGTCGCGGGGTTTGGGGTCGACATAGGTGGAGGTCAGAGTTTTGGCGTTGCCTGAGTAGCCGTGGCAGAAATAGCAGCGAAAGTTATAAATGTCGCGTCCTTGTTCGTGGGCGGTGTCAGCTGTTTGTGAAGCAAAAGTCAGCTGGGTTGTCAGTAATGCGATAGCAAGTAGAAGGGCTGAGAATTTTTTCATTAAATAAAACCTAGTGATAAACGGGCTGACAGGCATCTTAAACTGTCTATAATCAAGTACAATATTTATAACGCATCTTTTTTTGAGCACGATGAGTAGCAAGATGAGTGCCATTTGTTGATGTGAGCGATTGAAGCCAGTGTTTAGCAGCAGGTTATTTGATGCGTCTTTTGGTGGTATAGAAATTGCTTTGTCGAAGTTGAGTAGACAGAAATTCAGGGTCCAGGAAATAGAATATTTCGCCAGGCATAGGTGGAGACATCTGCGCTCTTATTTGGTGCATCTGATAAGGGTGTCTCGTGAAGCGTCTTGGCCGCGTTAAATGTGCCGTCAATATAATAGCGAAAGCAGGAGAGTCTGGCATAATGGGAAATTTATCATTTTTACGGCGCTTGGCCTGGTTTAGGATTGATCCGTTAGCAGTGTTTTTCAACTGATCGTCAGCTTGTTTGTTTAGGGGCGGATTTGCCAAATTGAGAATATTATTTTAATGAGGGATAAGACATTGTCACTATTGAAGTTGTTACCCAGGTGCTCCATTTTTCTTGTTTTGTTGATTGGCGGTTGCGCTTCAGCGCCTAAGGGTGAATGGAAACCTCCGGTATTTCCGGGTCCTCCTGAAGATCCCAAAATTTATTGGGAGCAAACAATTATGACTAGTAATGCTGTGCAGAGTGATGATAAGGGTAAGGCCTTTATGCAAGCGCTGGTAGGAGCACAGGCAGGGGGGTTTAGCATGGCCAAGCCCTTTGGTATTTCCGTTCATGAAGGGAGGGTATATGTGGGTGATACCGCATCCCGCAGAATACATGTGTTCGATTTTCCTGAAGAGCGCTATTTTACGATTGGTACCGAAAAGCCAGGCCTGCTTGGCAAGCCTCTGGGGATGGATCATGATCATGAGGGAAACCTTTATGTGGTGGATGGCACGTTCAAAGTAGTACAAAGCTATGATCGTGATGGGAATCACCTTTTGGAGTTGGGTGTGCCTGAGCTATTCAGTAAACCTTCTGGTCTGGCGGTGGATCCGGAGGGTGATAAAGTTTATGTGGTGGATACCGGTGGCGTGAGTAGTGAAAAGCATAATATGGTCGTACTGGACGCTAAGACGGGGGATCACTTATATACGTTTTCTGAGCGAGGTAAGGAGGACGGGGAGCTTAATTTAGCGCGAGATGCTGTGGTGACGCCGCAAGGTATATATGTTGTTGATGGGGGGAATTTCAGGGTTCAACAATTCAGTGAGAGAGGGGAGTTTCGTGGTCGTTTTGGCACGGTGGGTATTCGGGGCGGTCAGTTCGCACGACCCAAGGGGATTGATGTGGATGGCGAAGGGCGGCTCTATGTCTCTGATGCGGCGTTTGGAAACTTCCAGATTTTTGACAGGGAGGGGAGGCTTTTATTGGCGGTAGGAAGTCGCAGTCAGCGTGGCGGCCCTGCCAAATTTATGTTGCCCGCTGGCATTGCCGTTGATGAGGATGGGCGAATTTACATGGTTGATCAGTATTTTCGCAAAGTCGATGTGTTCAGGCCTGCCTGGCTGGCAGAAGATGATGGTTTTTTGCAAAAGGGCTCACTTTTAGTGAAAGAGCAGGGCCAAGACAAGGAGAAATAAGGTGTACCGGTGCGTGAGGCAGTAAGTTGGGGCAGGTAGGCGTGTTGGACGAGGGGTTCACCGCGCAGAGCTGATGAGCAATAGTCTCATTTCTGGGCGCTTTTTTGCGTCCTACTAATGAGAAATGAGTCAATTAAATCATACAAGTTTTTTAAACAGTTGAGAAATTAATCATGGCTATAAAAATGAATCATTTTGGCATAATCGGTATTTCATTGCTCCTCGTGGCGTGTGGTGATAAGGGGCAGGAGGCGCAAAATCAGGCTCAAGGAAAAGCAGCTGAAGCGACTGCTGCACAAGAAGTTTCGCAGGGGGCCTCATTGCCCATAGAGACGCAGGGGGCTGCAAGTGCGCAGGGCCAATTTGGTAACGTTGGCAAACTAATCTCAATTCAAGCGGCGGGTGCTTACAGTTATCTTGAAGTAGAAAACCAGGCGGGTAAATTCTGGATGGCCTCAAGTGCCGCCAATGTCAAGCCGGGTCAAATTGTGCAATGGGGCGAATATGCCGTCATGAAACAGTTTGCAAGCAAGGCCCTGGATAGAACCTTTGATCAGATATTGTTCATTTCCCAGGTAGTGCCTTATGAGGCAGCACAAGCGCCAGTTAATCAGGGAAAAGTGTTAAGTGTGACTGAATCGGCTGGTTATAACTATATAGAGGCTGATACGCAGCAGGGCGTGATATGGCTGGCTGCACCCGCCAGTAGTGTGGTCAAGGGCGGTGATGTAGTCTCCTGGACAGGGGCGTCAGAAATGACAAATTTTTTCAGCAAATCGCTTAAAAAGAACTTCAAGAGCATTTTGTTTGTTGGCGCAATTGTGGTTCTGAAGAAGGGCTAGTGCAGCGTCTCATTGAATTGATGCTACCTTTTCGCACTTTAACATATTGGCCCAAGCGTGGGGGTGGAAGAAACCCATCAAATCAATTTTCCATCAGGGTACGCACCTGCTGCT
>PIVM01000556.1 GCA_003353945.1 Gammaproteobacteria bacterium | reverse complement strand
TACTTCAACTCTGTACAGAAGCTGAATCAATCCTTACTCCAAAAGAAGACAGTCGCATCATGTACCTCGGTACTCCTCAAACTGTCTTTACTGTCTATAAAAAACTAGCTGAACGTTCCTATAGACCATTCGTGTGGCCAGCACGTATGCCTAAGAACATCACCCAATACGCTAATACTCTCGCACCTCAACTCCTAGAAGATATAGAGCAAGGTGCTGAGTCCTGGTCCGTAACTGACCCTGATCGCTTTGATGAAGATGACCTTATTGACCGTGAAGCCTCTATGGGCCGTAGCAACTTTATGTTGCAGTTTATGCTCGACACCAGCCTTAGCGATGCAGAGAAGTTCCCCCTTAAAGCAGCCGATCTCATCGTCACTAGTGTCAACCCAAAAGAAGCCCCAGAACACATCGTCTGGTGTTCGGATCCCAGTAACGTTATCAAAGACCTCCCAACTGTTGGCTTACCTGGAGATTATTTCTACAGTCCAATGTCAATCGGAGGAGATTGGGATTCCTACACCGAAACAATCTGCTCTATTGACCCATCGGGTAGAGGAACAGATGAAACAGCAGCAGCTTATATCTCCCAACGAAACGGTTTCCTGTACTTGCACGAAATGCGAGCTTACAGAGACGGGTATAGTGATAACACTCTTCTAGACATCCTTAAAGGTTGTAGGAAGTATGGGGTTACTAAACTACTCATCGAGACAAACTTTGGTGATGGTATCGTTGGTGAGCTATTTAAGAAGCACCTACAACAGACAAAACAAGCAATAGACATCGAAGAAGTACGCGCTAACGTTCGTAAAGAAGACCGTATTATTGATGCCTTAGAACCTGTCATGAACCAGCATAGGTTAGTCATAGACAGAAAGATAGTTGAATGGGACTTTAACTCTAATCCTGATGGTGCTCCTGAAGAACGTCTTCTCTACATGCTCTTCTACCAAATGTCACGTATGTGTCGTGAGAAGGGTGCTGTTAAACATGACGACAGATTAGACTGCCTAGCTCAAGGCGTTAAGTATTACACAGACGCTATGTCTATATCTGCTTATGAAATGTCTAAATTACAACGTCGTGAAGACTGGGCTGATATGCAAGAAGCCTTCCTTGATGACCCTGTTCAAGCTACTAATCACATGGTACTTGGATTCAGTTTAAGTCAACGAAAACAAGCTAGACACCTTAAAGGTAAAAGTTCAGTCCCCACCTGGACTTAGGCAGATCACCACCTTATACAGGGGAGGGAAGGGTGGACCCGAACCTGTGACCGAAGGAAGGAACTCGTGTCTAAAGACACTCCTTCCTTCTTTATTAGACATCCTGGGGATGATGTCTCCTTAAGTACTACCACTAACTACTAACTATTAAACGGATGAATCCCGTGAAACCCTGGGAAGACCACCAATCCCTCACGGAGCGTAGCGGAGTCTCTCTCCCCCTGTT
>PIVM01000009.1 GCA_003353945.1 Gammaproteobacteria bacterium | reverse complement strand
AACAATATTCAGACTCAGGTACTGAACCTGTTAAATGTACCGTTAGCGCTTTACGAATGATTTTTTTTAATCCGCGAAAAATCGGAAAACTCTTGCCTACGAAGCGCGGAATGTGGGATCTAGGGAACTGTTAGCAATATTTTTACTGAACCATCTGCGTTTAATGCAAAAGAAATCAACACGAAAAATAATACTGAATGACATACTAATTAATTAAATGAGATTTGGCATTTGAAACAGCTTCCTCAATGCGATTATAAATCAACCTGTTTTTAACCAGAGACATTTCACCAATTATTTTAAATTCATCAACCTCACTGTTTCTTAATATGGCTTCCGGGTAGGCTTTTCCATTAACATCCAGCACCGCAAGCACAATGGGTTTTGATCTAGTCTTTCCGCGTTTGACTACCACGGCAACCTCATTACTCTGTAAACGAACCAGGGAACCAAGGGGGAAAATACCGATTTCCTTTATAAACAAATCAATTAACTCGGCATCTAAGCACGTTCCTCGCTCTTTATATAAGATCGTTAGCGCTTTTTTACCTGATTTTTCGCTACGAAAAACAGTGGGTCTTATTATTGCCGTATACATATCAGCAATACACATAATTCTTACAGCAATCGATAGCTGATCACCTTTTAAGCCTTCTGGGTAACCACTACCATCAAGACGTTCATGATGATGATGTGCAATATTCAACCAGACAGGATCATCTACCTCTAACTCCAGTAAAGTATCGTAACTTTTCTTAGGGTGCCCTCTTACGAGCTTCCATTGCTCATCACTGAGTGATGTCTCTTGTAGATGCAATTTATCCTGCATTTCAACAATACCGATATCGTGCGTTAATGCCCCCGCAATAATGCCCAAACGCTCAATTTGAGTTAGGCCAACGCTTTTTGCAATCATTTCGCAGGTAGTCGCAGAAAATAACGCATGCACCAAGCCATAATGGTTTTCATGATCCATTTGAAAAGCCGCTAGCAGAGCGTCATGATGATTTTCGATATAACACTGCATTTCAACAGCGAGTTTCAGTATCCGGTACCTAAAATTAACAACCTCGCTATGATGTATAAGATTGAATACATCATATAACTCTTCGATCCAGCCATTTTTAACATCAAAAACATCGTTATCATCGACATGGTTTAGATCGTCTATTGACATAACTGATTGTCTAAAAAGAGCTTCACTTTCAATGTCAGAATTAAGGAAATAACCTGATTGCATCAAAACATCTTTTTGACGAGACGTAGTAATCGCCCTTCCTTTCTTCAGTAACAGCTCTCCTGACCTGCTATACACAGATCGAGCCAAAGGCTGACCAACCTGAATATCCCGACCATTGACTCGTATTTTATCAATATCAGTCATACAAGCTAAAACTCACCATAATTATCAGTAAACTTTTCAATTCTTGGTCACCGTTTTTTTTGTTATTCAGGATTACATAACAGCAAAACCAGCATTACGCCAATATCTGCTAATACGCGAGACATCACTATCTATATTACCGTTTTGTAAGCGATACAGTAAGGCCGAATAGGCAATTTAATCCTAGACCTGCATTCTAACTATCCGTCAAAAATGCTGGTGAATTAACAATGGATTCACCTGATTTAAACACGCCGTGACTGCTATTGGCGAACAGCGAGTTGCGCCGTCCTACCGCATATTATTTCTTATTCAACCCAGGATCTAATTACTAAGTAATTTTCGTTGCACGCTCGCGAGAGACGGCGGATCATTGATGATCCGCCCGGCTGGTATTTTCTGCACGCCCTAAGACACCTGAACAACGGGGATAAGATTTTTTTGAACCGCCGTTGACCCCAGCTTTTTTAAACTGACTATAAATAAGGCCATTAACGCCGTCGCACAAAGAATAAACACTGTTGAAAACTGAGCGTGCTCGGTGAACGTCCCAATTTGATAAATTAAGGATGATACATAGTAGGCTAAAGTCGTTGCCCAGGCAAAGACCAAGCCAGCCCAACCCCACCCGGCTTCTCGAACCATTGCGCCAACCACCGCGACACAGGGCGCATAAAGCAGAATAAAGACCAGGTAAGTAAATGCAGCTAAGGGTGTGCCAAACAATGCAGCCATATTGCTCAGTGTTGCCAGCTCCACGTCTTGTTCTTCTGCTACCGCAGACTGATCACTAACATCGCCAATATCAATACCTAATGGATCTGTTAAGGTCGAACTCAAATCGGCAGCCGCCACGCCAATGGATGCAAACGCTTCTCCCGTTGCAGCGATCAAATCCGGAGCGCCGCCCTGCTTTTCTGCTGCTTCTGTTTCTGCGTAGAGAGCATCCAGTGTTCCCACCACGGCTTCTTTGGCAAACATACCCGTAAACAATCCAACGGTCGCAGGCCAATTATCTTCAGCAACACCAATGGGCGCAAAGGCAGGGGTAATGCTTTTTCCAATCACACTGAGTACAGAATTCTTCGAGTCCTCATTACCATAACTGCCATCGGTTCCAAAGGAGTTGAGAAAACTAAGCACCACGACCACGGCAACAATTGCCTTACCGGCTTTGAGCACAAAACCGCGCAAACGGAACCAGGTCGTAAACAAAATATTACGTAACAGTGGTTTATGGTAGGCCGGCATTTCCTGGAAAGAAGGTGTAATTGCTTGAGGAAAGAGTTGCTTTCGGAAGATATACCCGGTTAGAACCGCCATCCCGATACCGAGCAGATAAAGACCAAAAACAACATTTTGACCTTGCTGAGGAAAAAAGGCCGAAGCAAAGAGTGCATAGACCGTTAACCTCGCACCACAGGACATGAACGGCGCCATCGCAATCGTCATCAGGCGGTCACTTTCTCGCCCAAGGCTTCTTGCCGCCATCACTGAAGGTACATTGCATCCGAAGCCGACAATCAATGGCACAAAGGCGTTTCCGGGTAATCCCAGCTTCGCCATCAGCCGATCGACGACGAAAGCGGCCCGAGACATATAGCCAGAATCCTCAAGCAAGGACAGTCCAAGATAGAGAAAACCGATCACCGGAATAAAGGTTGAAACCAGGGTAATGCCGCCACCCACGCCATTGGCCAGCAAAGTAATCAGCAGCTCCGGTGTATGTATCTGTTGCAGCAGCCAGGTCGCGCCTTCAACCAGCACCGCGTTAAATAGAATATCAAAAAAGTCGATAAAGATTGCGCCAACGTTAATGGCTACTGTGAACAGCAGATACATCAGCAGTAAGAAGATGGGGATACCTAGCCACCTGTTGAGAACCCATCGATCAATTTTCTCGGTGATAGGAACCAATCCCTCATCAGTAACCACCGTTCCCTGAGTCAGCTTTTCAACCTGATCATAGCGGTGAAGTATTTTGGCACTACCCGCAGCAATTGACAGGCCATCAGTCTCACTTGAGGCCAGCAGTTGACTGTCAGGATCGAGCTGTTGCAGCAGATGCTCCTGTAAATGTCCCATTCCTTTTTTCTCAGAAGCCACGGTATTGACTACGGGAATCCCTAAACGATTTTCAATGACCTGCGCGTCTACCTTTATGCCTTGTTGCGCGGCAACATCCTGCATATTGAGCACAACAATCATCGGCTTTTTGAGCTCACGCAGCTGCTCGGTTAACACCAGGTTGCGATGAAGATTACTGGTGTCAACAATATTGATGATCAAATCAACTGGCTCGTTCTCCAGAAAAGAACGCGCAATCTTCTCATCCATTCCCTGGTAATCCTGCTCCAGTGAGTAAATACCGGGTAGATCGACCAGATGAGCGTAATCATCTCCCAGCACAATTCGCCCGGATTTCTTTTCAACGGTGACACCTGGCCAATTTCCTACTTTCTGATGTGCGCCAGTCAAATTGTTGAAAAGCGTTGTCTTACCGCTATTGGGATTACCGATCAGCGCTATGATTGGTTTACTCACGAGGTCACCTCCACGTCTATCCGTTGCGCCTCATGCAGGCGAATACTCAACAATGTTGAGCCTGAGCGTACTTGTAGTGGATCTCCCAACGGAGCTCGGCGTAAAACCTCAACACTCACACCAGGGTACAAACCCAGCGTCAGCAGTCGGCTTTGCGCCTCAAACGTTTCGCTGTCAACACTGACAACACGCCCTTTTTGGCGACTATTCAGTTGGTCCAGTGTCTGCCCCTTGCCAAGCCCATGGGGCCGCAAATCTTCAGTCGTGTGTTCTTTCATATCGAATTCCATTTATTTGTCTTTATTGCGAATCATTATCATTCGTATTAACGCTATCACAGCATTTCTCGCCTGTCCAGCGCCAACTGTTTGCAAGTTGACTTGATCGAGCTAACTGATTCATTAAGCACGTTGCCAGCCCAATACCTGATTACATCACTGCGATATTGTGACTGATGAATGGGAGTGATGCTTACCAGAGAAAATGCGGGTATGTTTTCTTGCTAACGGGATACGCAAGATAGCAATCAGGGATGCCAGGCCGCAGCGGGACAATTCTGGTGGACAATTCCGTTCGGCAGGTTTTGTCCGTTTTTTACTCATTGACAAATGATAGGCAGCCGTAGTTGCTGAGCAGGCAAAAAGAACAAGAAAAAAATCACGCTACCAATAAACCTGTTGTCAGTGAATAGCGAGCGAGCAATTTACTCTTTTCTTTGACAACAATTTGCGGCGGACTCACCAAAACGCAGCGAGAGATTGGCATCGCGAATAATCAACAGGGCAGAATGGATCACTACCCCTGCAATCGCAGCACCAATAAGCCAATCAGGCCACGGGGACTCCAGCCATGTGACCAAGCTGGCTGCAGCTAGCACTCCAGCATTCGCCAGTACGTCATTGCGAGAACAAATCCAGCTGGCTCTTAAATTAATATCCCCTTGCCGAAACTGAAATAATAACGCAAAACACGTCATATTCACCATCAAAGCCAACAGCGCTATTGTCGTCATCATTTCAGGCTGCGGCGTGCTGTCCAGCCAAATACGACGCCCAACATCCAGTAACACCAGGCAGCCCAGTATCAATTGCAAGCTACCATTAAGCATGGCCGCGCGTGCCTTGCGGTTCATTGAGTGCCCTACGGCATACAAACTCAACGAATAAACCATCGCATCGGCCAGCATGTCAAGGGAATCCGCTAATAAACCACTGGAATCAGCCAACCATCCAGCGATAAATTCCACAATAAACATAAGTCCATTTAAGATTAATACCACCCAGAGTAGTTTTCGTTCTCGCGCATTACGAGCCTCGCTAACGCAGCAGTCTGACATAGCATTTCCATTGATCATTGAAACAGAACACCGAATAACGCTAGAATAAACCTTCCAGTTACTGGAAGGTCAAGTGAAATGAAAATTAGCCAACTCGCCAAACGATCAGGCGTTCCTAGCAAAACCATTCGATACTATGAAGAGATCGGCTTGATTCCTCAGGCCTCTCGCGACAGCAACGGCTACCGTGACTACGATCAAGCTGATATCGACTGTTTGGTGTTTATCAGGCGCTGTCGATCGCTCCAAATTTCTGTGGAACATGTTAAAAAACTGGTTTTGGTGCAGATGGATAAAGGCGCGCCTTGCAACGAGGTCGATCAAATAATTAATGAGCAGCTGGATAAAGTAAGAAAAACCATGGACGAATTAACTTTGCTTGAAAAAACACTGAGCACTTTGGCCCAGTCCTGTCAGAGTAATATTGTGAAGAATTGCGAAATACTAAATCGACTGACAACCGAGGGAGAGTCGATGTTGTTATAGTGAAAGTTATGGTTACATTAGCACTCCATTATTACTCGGTTTTAGCGCCTAAAACTTGCAAAATCAGCGAACACCTCCTCATTACACGAGCACTAAATCGCTACCTTAATTGTCTGTACCCGAGTTCAGCAGCCAGGTAAAATTGCTAATTTTCCTTGCGTGCGGACGAGGCCAAGAAAATGCGTAAGCGCAAGACAGAACCATATCATGCTGTGCATGACCTATTATCTCCATCGCTTATCAATCCCTATAGACACAATTTGGCTAGATATAAGATTAAGATAACATTTTGATATATGCGCCTGTGGATTTCCATTATCTTAGTAAATGTGATTATTTTGATTTAACTATTTAATAAAATACACTACAGTCTTTTACGAAGAGCACGGGTGTTAGTTATAATAAGCCGACTTTTTTGTAACAAAACATCAACCCGTTTCAACAGCAATAGGAAACGGAATAAACCTTAATCACGCTATATGCCACATATTTTAGGAGCCATTTAATGAGACAGCCGTTACGTCTCTTATTCACATTTATACTTCTACTTTGCACATCGATTACCGGCAATGCCGAGACGCACAATCAAGCACTTGAAGCACTTGAAGCGCTTGATACTGGCAACTACAAACTGGCCAAAAAAATTTTTCTGTCCTTATCAAAATCTGGCGATGCCGAAGCCCAATACCAATTAGGCTTGCTTTACAAAGACGGACGAGGACTCAAGCACAGTGCCAAGAGGGCCGAAAAATGGTTTTTCAAAGCCGCTGACAATAATCACATTGCGGCGCAATACCAACTGGGCAAGCTTTATGAAATCGGCAAAGACATCCAGCAAGATTACATGCACGCTGCAATGCTGTATCAACCCGCAGCCAGTGCCGGTCATGCAGAAGCTCAATTTGCCTTGGGCATGATGTTTAAAAATGGTTATGGTGTCCCCAAAAACACCGCAAAATCGATTGATCTTTTCCAGTTGTCTGCATCTCAAGGCAATCCTCGTGCCCAGCTGGAAATGGCGAATTCGTATCTGCAGGGAATAGGTGTTAGCAAGGATATTGACCAAGCTTTTACCCTGGTAGTCAAAGCCGCTGAAGCAGATCTAGCAGAAGCAAACCTGTTATTGGGGATTATGTATTTTGATGGTCTTGCGGTTGAAAAAGACCTGGCTGCAGCCAACATGTATTTCCAACACGCTGCAAGCCAAAACATTGATGCAGCAAACACTTACATTGAAAAGTTAAAAGCTGAACAAACCACGGCGATTGTTACAAAAAGCAAATCTCAATGACTTTGCTAACATTCATTTCGAACTTGTCCGCGCTGATGTTGTTACGGGAAATTTCCTACTCAAACTTATACTTCACAAGCTATACTCTTTTATTCACATATTGGATTGGTGCATTTAGTCACCCTATACATATCAGTCGTTAGGATCATATTTTCCGTTATGAAAAGGATACTAGTATTTTTGATGATATTGGGCTTTGCCTCCTCAGCCTACGCCGCCAAGCTCTATAAGATAATTGATAAGGAGACGGGGAAAGTCACCTACTCCCAATACCCGCCAGCTGAACCCAATATTAACCAAAATGCCACCATTGAGGGGGTTAATGTTGCCTCTGGTGGAGGAACAACGCGTTTAGTCTCTGATGGCTTTGGCCAAAGGTGTGGAAGTATAGAACTGCCAAACAAGGACCAGCTTAGCTACCGTAACAGCTCTACCGGCAATCTGCGTTATTCAAAAATGGTTAAAGAATCCTTGGACCGGTGGCAGAGCGAACTGAATCGACTGGGTGAGCGAACAGCAGAGAGAAGCCGTAACAAGTCAGAATATCAAAATCGTGCGAACCAGTATAAGTCCTCTAAAAGTTATCAAGCGCAGCGCGATAAACGCTATAACGAAGAAAAACAAAACGACGCTGGAAAAATGCGAGATTTGCGCTGCGCGATTAGTTGGGCAAACAACAATGAAGAGACTAATTCTGGTGTAGCGGAATCAAGGCTTGTTGAACGGGATCGTTTGGCGAATATTGTAGAAAAACAAGAGCAGGCTATGGCGCTTCGTTGTGGCACATTACCAAAGTATGATCCAAGTAATCGGATAACCGAGGCTAAGCGAATGGACTGGTTTCATTGTAGCAAAAAATACCGGTCCGATATTAAAAACCTCAAATCTAAAATGCGCCGGATTACTCATTAAGCCCGCAAGAGATGCCCTATAGACAGTTAACCGGAAGGTCAATGCGATTAACGTCGGTTTGGTTACCTTCAGGGCTGACCATATTATCTGGAATAGAGTCGTATCCACAAACCCATGAAAGCGGTGTTTGTGTTGATTCTGGCACAAAAACAGGTCTGATTGTCAGGGTTTTCCCGCTAATCGTTGCGTGGGCTTTGTTACCTAGCTCAAGATGAAGCGCACCATTTTCTACATAGACGGCGGCTAGATAATTTCCCGTAATCAGATTGGGCGCCGGAATGCCCGCTTGTTCGTTATCGGTAGGGAAAGATTCATTTAAGGCGTAGTATTGGGCGATGTATGTTTTAAAACCGCTGACCAGCGCAGCACTTTCCTGAATATGTATCTTATTGTATTTACCCACTGTCGATGGCGTAGCACTGAGCAACAGAATAGAAATAATGGCCAGCACGACAAGCATCTCAATGAGTGTAAAGCCCGCATAGCCTTGAGCCCTGCGTTTAGTAATTGCCTTCTTCATAATCAAATAATTCTTTTTCCTGGCTTCTTGAAAGGGTTTTTTGTTTCGATTTTATGGCCACCGGATTCTCTTGAGGCGCTGGCTGGGGTTGTAAGCTTAAAGCGGAGGGGGCCAACTTCCTGGATACGATTTTTTCTTTAGAGCCAGCACATTTTATTCGGCCAATATTATGTGTTGCTCCACCCACCTGCCTATAGATATCCATGCAGCTTACCTTTGGCATGTCGGGTAATTCAATGCTTTTCAAATTTGCCAGGCTCTTAAGCACTCCAGGTTCTTCTAGAGGATTTCCAGTTATTTTCAGGACTCTCAAACTGAAGTGATTTTGCAATGGCGTAATCGTGCGAATAGCATTGTCACTGAGATCGAGAAAACGTAAACCGATAAGCCTTTCAATGCCCTCAAGTGACTCAATATTTCGCCCCGGGCAATACAGTAACGTCAAATTTTGAATTTCGAACAAACCGTTTTTTCCTAGCCGGTCTGAAACAGACCATCTAACGCACTGGCGTAGGTTTTCATCCTTAATGCCCAGCTGATCGACGATCTTCAAAACTGTTTGTTGGTGTTTACTTACCCTTTCCTTGTCTTTAAATTCAATTTTTTGATGGCTGCATGAGCGAACCATAAACCACAGAATGAGTACGCCCAGTAGCGCTGCGATAAAACCTTTAGAAAACCGAATGTTTTTAAAATCGAAATCCATGGGGGTAACCACTGTGGTTGATCCGTCTTATTCAAAAATAACGCAGAACTACTGAGCATACTATAGCAGCAGTCAGGGTAATGAACAGCGGGATTCGTGTTTGAGTGCAGCGCCACTGACACACACCGAAACAACTTGCAGTGACTTATCCGAAACCTTCATTAAGGTGTTCGACGAAGCGGTTTATTGGGGTTATGCGCACCAATAATATTTATAATATACAATAGTTTATTGGTTGAGAATTCCGCAGGAATGTGGACAATGGGGCTAAACAGCCCTGTTAAGAGCCATAGACTATAACGCATTCAGCAATCACTGGTTTTGATGTGATGACTATTGCCAACCGAAGAATTATTAGTGTTTTGCGTTACAAGCAGATCAGTGGGCATTCACCGAAATTGAGCGTCGCTTAGTGATTAAACCTCTGTCAGAGCACCCAGATCATATACAATATTTGTGCTCTCTACTTGATATTGGTACTCAAAGTCGACAGCTATCCAGAGTCTATGGTGGCTTTCATCACAAGATGTGGCGACTCGATACAGATCGTAGCACCTATGCTATTAAGCAGTTATCCGAAGATACCGATTTAAGTAATTCAGATATTATCAGCCATTACAATGTGACAGAGGCAATTGCAGAGACATTTGTTAGCCATGGCATATCTGCGATATTCGCCCTCAAGAGGAACACAAATTATTTGCAGATTATTGAGAATACAGGATATTTGGTTTACCCATGGAGCAATGCGGTTGCCCTGGATGAAAACCGAATCTCTAAAAAGCATGCGTTAAAGATTGCTAGCGTCTTAGCGATGATGCATCAAGCCAATATAGTTGTCCCAGGGCTGAAAGAGTCGCAATTGGATATTCATCCGGAAGAAAAAATCATTGCGTTGGTACAACGAGCCAGCGAATGTAATGCTCGAAGCGCAAAAGCACTGTATGAAGAATTGCAATCTTTTCTGTCCATAGCTGATTCCTACAAAGCAGCCGTTAAGATTCTTGAAAAACATGTACTGATCAGTCATGGTGATCTGGATCAGAAAAATGTGCTTTGGGATGCTACTGATAACCCGATACTCATTGATTGGGAATCTGCACGAAAACTGAATCCCACTTATGAAATTGTGCTAGAGGCTACGGACTGGAGCGGGATTACCTCCAAATTCGATCACAGCCTGTATGAGAAAATTATATCCGCCTATAAGCAAGCAGGTGGCGTGATTGAAAGTGATTTTCTTCATGCCTCTTTTGATTGTATTTTGGGCGATTGGCTGTATTGGCTTATGTACAATATTGCCCGCTCTGTTGATCTAGAGGACGCAGAGCAACGCTCAATCGGAACAAAACAAGTTGATTTGGTATTATCAACGATTTTACGCTTAAAGCATCTATTACCAAAGCTAGCGAGTGGCTCAACATCGGTTTGTTAATTTATCTTGATACCGGTCAACGGCAGGTCTGGAACGACGGATCAATATTCTTGTCCAACGTTAGTTAACAAGTCATTAATGAATGGGATATTCATGTTTGATTTAAGAGCTTGTCATGTCGAACGCACAAATGATCATAATTATTTGATCAGATGGCATGCTCCCCAAACGGGGCAAAAAGTTGCTATTTACATGTCAGATAATCCAGATCATTTTTATTCCGCCAGTAACTTGGGTACACCATTACTACACACCTCCAACCATGAAGTACTGATTCCTAATCCAGATACGGGAGTTAGGCACTATTTTTATCTGCAGTCCGAGCGCGGTGAATCCGTTATCTTAGCTGAACGCCAGCTATCCTTGCAGGGAACCCCAAACTTTCGGGATTTAGGGGGGTATGAGGCTAACGACGGACGTCGTTTGAGATGGGGCAAGCTTTACCGCTCGAGTAAATTGTCTTCATTGACTGATGTAGATATTAGCTATATCAGTCGCTTAGGCGTATCGCTGGTCTGCGATTTTCGACAGGTAGTAGAACAAGAACTTGAACCAACCCGGCTAGGGGATGAAAATCCACCGATTTATGCAGGTTTACCCGTTACTCCCGGCAGTTCCAATAGTTTCATAACAAACCTGCACAACGGAATAATTGAGATTGATGATGCTGCTGGTTTCATGCAAGAGATTAATCGCGATTTTGTTATCAATCAGACACCCCAATACGCGGAGATGTTTCGCTTATTGCTGGCAGGAGATCAACAATTATTGATTCATTGTGCATCAGGCAAGGACCGCACTGGTTTCGGCGCCGCACTGATCCTGGACGTACTTGGTGTAGAGGAAGAAACAATCATAGAGGATTACTTACTGACCAATAATTATTTGCCTCTGGACAAAGAAATTGAACGCTTGACTAAAACCTTCACGGATCATACGGGTTCAGCAGTGTCGAAGGAAGTGTTGCGCCCCTTGCTGGAAGTACGTCCGGAGTATCTCACTGCCTGTTTTGAAGAAATCAAAACACGTTACCAATCAAAACAGCGCTTTTTCGAGTCGGCCCTGAATTTGGACAGCGCCAAAGTAGCGCTATTGAAGGACCGCTATTTGGATTAACTAGGGTTGTATCAACATTAAATCAATAGATTTCGTACTGAGCAGACACAATGAGCGACAAGCCTAATTGCAAATACACTTATACTGCTGGCAGGCATCTTGATTAACGGTCATTGAAGTAGATGAAAAAGCAAAGCCTGTTGAATCAATCACATTTGAACTACTATTCGTCACCCTCCTCTTCATCCAACAGTTCCGCCAACAGCGCTTCCATATCATCATCTTCCATATCAATATCTGCCAATTCAGCTTCTAACAGATTAAGCGCAAGTTCAGCAATCGTCGGCGATTCAAATATGACTCGCAATGGCAGCTCGACATGCATGTGGTCGGTGATGCGTGACATGACCTGAGTGGCCATAAGCGAATGCCCACCAACTTCAAAGAAGTTGTCATAAATGCCGACCTTTTCAACGCCCAGTACTTCAGCCCATATGTCTGCTAACTGAACTTCAGTGTCATTGCGCGGCTCAACATATTCCGCAGTGGATTGCATGCCAATTTGCGGCTCAGGCAGTGCGTTTTTGTCAATCTTGCCGGTCGGCGTCAGTGGCCATTCCGCCAATACCGTAAAAGACGCTGGGATCATGTACTCGGGCAGGTCTGCCTTCAGTTTGCTGCGGATCGAGGTAATATCGGCTTCTCCTTCACCTTTAGGACCTTCAGGCAGTTGTTCTCCTTCTGGCACTCCTTCATGTAACTCTCCTTCATGTAACTCTCCCTCATGTAACTCTCCCTCATGTAACAACAGGTAAGCCACCAATTGTTTGTCTTCTGCATCTCCAATCTTAAAAGTATGCAGATCCACCAAGGCTTCACGCACTGCATCAAGCTTCGCTAACGCAGCTTCAATCTCGCCCAGCTCGATTCGGTGCCCACGGATCTTCACCTGCAGATCGGTACGACCGAGATATTCGATATCACCGTTGGGCATGTAGCGAGCCAGGTCGCCACTGCGATAGAGGCATTGATGAGTCTGCCTCTGCGTGCCGGGTAGTTCTGCAATAAAGGGATTGTCGATAAATTTTTCTTCGGTCAACTCATCACGATCAAGGTAGCCCTTGGTCACGCCTGGCCCACTGATATACATCTCACCCGGTACGCCAACGGGCAGGAGCTGTCCTTGCGAATCGAGAATATGGACCTGCAGATCTTTGATCGGCCTTCCGATAATACTGCGACCAGCTTGTAAATCCTGCTCTGTCACCCGGTAATACGTGACATGCACCGTGGTTTCAGTAATACCATACATATTAATCAGCTCTGGCTTATCAAACCCGTGTCGATTCACCCAGGTTTTCAACGCGTTGAAATCCAGGGCTTCTCCACCAAAGACGACGGTGCGCAAAGAGAGCTGATCGCTATCTTCCTGTTGTGCATCAACCGCAATCAACTGCGAGAACGCAGAAGGCGTCTGACTGAGCGAGGTGACCTGCTCCTTAATTAAAAGTTGATAAAATTCATCGGGAGAGCGACTGACATAATACGGAACAACGACCAGCTTGCCGCCATAGAGCAATGCCCCCCAAATCTCCCACACCGTAAAGTCAAACGCGTAGGAGTGAAAGAGCGTCCAGATATCGTTTTCGTCAAATGAAAACTCTGCATCGGTTGCGCTAAACAGTCGCGCCACATTGGCGTGGGTGACCAGACAACCCTTGGGTTTTCCAGTAGTGCCTGAGGTGTACAGAACGTAGAGCGTGCTGTCCAACGGCACGTCAATATCTAGATCGGTATCGGCATGCTGGCTGACCTGTTGCCAATCTCGATCAATCAAAATTCGTTCGCCCTGATAATCCGCCAAGGCATTTTCAAGATCCGTTGATGTGATTAATACTGACGCAGCGGAATCTTCCAGAATAAAACTGAGACGTTCGTCTGGAAAATGTGGGTCGAGCGGCACATATGCACCCCCTGCCTTAATGATGCCAAACAAACCCACCAGCAGATCAACAGAGCGCTCCAGAGACAGACCGACAAAATCACCGAGCTGAACGCCGCGGCTCTGCAATTCCCGCGCGAGCTGGTTTGATCGTTGATTTAAGGCCTGGTAGCTGATCTGCTGTTCTTCACAGCGCACCGCAATTGCATCGGGGAATCGAGCGGCCTTCTCTTCGAAACGATGATGAATGGCAAAGACGTCCGATTCAAACTGAGCAGCACTATTCCAGTGCACCAACAATTGTTGGCGTTCGGCATTGGCGAGCATTGGCAGATTCCGAACCGGACAGTCCGGTGAGACAATCATACCGTCCAGCAAACTTTGAAAATGCATCATCATGCGCTTGATCGTGGTTTCTTCAAACAGATCCGTGTTGTATTCCATCTCTGCCGAAATTTTATTTCCGTCTTCAAAGCAGGTCAGATTGAGATCGTATTTGGCAGTAACCCAGTCGATATCCACCATCTCCGCAGGTCGACCCAGCAATTGCGCAGTGCGTTCATTGACAGAAAAAGGCTGCAATGCAAAGGAGACCTGTAGCAAGGGTGTATGACTGAGACTGCGGGGCACTTTCAAGGCATCAATAATCAGATCGAAGGGTACGTCCTGATGATCGTAGGCATCTAGCGTGGTTTGTTTTAATGTGTCCAGCAGCTCCAAGACACTGGGATTTTCTTCCAGGTCACTTCGGATCACGAGATTGTTAACAAACAAGCCCATGATCTGTTCGAGCTCTGGCGTATTTCTTCCTGAAATGGGAAAACCGATACAGATATCATGTTGCTGCGCATAGCGACTGATCAATATGGTGTAAGCCGTCATCAGGGTCAGAAATAACGTTGCCTGCCCCTTTTGAGAAAGTTCACGCAAACCTTCCGTCGTATACGGAGGAATAACAAACTTATACGTAGCCCCATTAGAGCTTTGTATGGCTGGCCGGGGATGATCAGTTGGCAAGGGTATCAGGCTGGGTGCGGCTGCCAATTGGTTTCGCCAATAGTCCAACTGGTGTTCCAGCACTTCACCGTGCAACCAATCACGCTGCCACAGTGTGTAATCCGCATATTGGATCTCAAGCGGCGGCAGTGGGCTTGGCTCGCCTTTTTCATAAGCCTGCCAAACCTGCCCTACTTCTGACAGCAATAATTCGGCAGACCAACCATCTGAGATAACATGATGCATGCTGACCAACAGCACATGCTCGTTATCGCTGAGTTTGAGCAGTTCAAAATGATACAAATGGCCTTCACTAAAATCATAGGGCGTTGTAACAATTTTGCTTCCCATCTCCTGAATATGAACTTCCTGGTCTTCAGTACTTAAATCACTGAGATCAGTCACAGGCAAAGACCATGATTGTGTTTCTTCAATGATCTGTTCAGCCTCTCCATCAGATCCGATAAAACGCGTACGCAAAGACTCATGACGCTGAATAATGGTTTCCAGGGCGTGACTTAGTACTTGCTGATCGATCGGGCCAAAAACGCGCAGGGCACCCGGTATCAGGTAAGCAATATTGCCGGGGTTTAGCTGTTCCACAAACCACAAGCGAAGCTGCGATAATGACAGCGGCAGTTTTTCGGGGCGCTCCATCACCGTAATGGGCGGAAGCCTTTCTGCGTGATCGCCATCGCCCAGATGTTGGGCCAGCCCTGAAATGGTCGGGAAATCAAATAGTGTGCGAATACCGACTTCAACGTCCAGCACTTCCTGCAGGCGCGACACAGTTTGCGTTGCCAGCAGCGAATGGCCACCGGACTCAAAGAAGTTGTCATGTATACCGACTTTGCTGATCTGCAACTGCTCTTGCCAGATTGCGGCAATTTTTTGTTCCAGTTCAGTTCGGGGTGCAACGTATTCGGCGCCACCCTCACCCGGCTTGGGATCAGGCAATGCTTTTCGATCCGCTTTGCCATTAGCAGACAATGGCATCTTATCCAACATCACAAAGAAATTGGGCACCATGTATTCCGGCAGGTGGTCTCGTAAATGGCTACGCAGGCTGTCATCGGCTGGCTTATTATCAGCGCTTTCCGGTACCAGGTAGGCAACAATAACCACATTGTCCGAACCCAGATCCTTGGTGATAACGATAGCTTCTTTAATCTGTTCGTGTTGAAGCAATACCGTTTCTATTTCACCCAGTTCAATGCGCAATCCGCGCACTTTCACTTGAAAATCAACACGACCAATATACTCAATATTGCCATCGGGGAGGTATCGTGCTAAATCGCCCGTCTTATACAAACGTTCTGATGGATGCCCCTGTTCTTGGAAAGGATTGTCGATAAAGGTATTACGTGTAAGTTCTTCGCGCTTGAGATAACCCCGCGCCAATTGAACGCCACCAATATAGAGCTCACCGACAATGCCGACGGGCACCGGCTGCAAATTTTTATCCAGAATAAGCAGCTGCGTATTATCCACGGGTTTGCCAATCGGCACACTGCGGTAGTCAGCATCACGCTGGCAAGCAAAGTAGGACACATCCACCGAGGCTTCCGTGGGACCGTAGAGATTATGCAGCTCACAGTGATCAAAACGTTCAAAGAAACGTCGTACATGTTCGGGCTGAAGTGCTTCGCCACTACAAAACACTCTACGAACACTGCGACACTGTTCGACCTCTGCTGCCTGCAGAAAAAGCCCCAGCATTGAGGGCACAAAGTGCAGCGTTGTGATAGCACGCTCAATCATCAGATCGCGCAGATAGTCAGGATCTTTATGACCTTCGGGTCGCGCGTAAACCAATTGAGCACCCTGCATTAGCGGCCAGAAAAGCTCCCAAACCGACACATCAAAACTGTAAGGCGTTTTTTGTAAAATGCGATCACTTGCATCGATGGGATAGGCTTTTTGCATCCATTGCAGGCGGTTGATAATACCGCGATGTGGCACCATCACACCCTTGGGTTTGCCGGTCGAACCGGATGTAAAAATCACATTAAAAAGGTGATCGGATTGAATCCCAACATCCAGGTTATTTGTAGGTTGGTTCTCCCACAATGTAGCATCGGTATCCAGGCACAGCTTTTTCACCGGCTGATCCGACGGTAGATGTGCTTGCAAATGACTTTGCGTCAGCATCACTGGCACTTCGGTGTCTTCCAACATAAAACCCAGTCGATCCTGAGGAAAGCTTGGATCGAAGGGAACATAGGCGCCACCGGCTTTAAGTACGGCCAATAAGGCAAGCGACATCTCCAAAGAGCGCTCCATGCACAGGCCAACCATGACATCGGGGCCAACACTGTAATGGTCGCGCAGATAATGGGCGAGCTGATTGGCATGTTCGTTAAGCGCCTGATAGCTCCAGCTTTGATCTGCAAAAGATACGGCCACTGCATCGGGTGTGCGTTCAACCTGCTGTTCAATCAGTTGGTGCAGAGCTCCAACGGGTTCGCGTTTGAGTTCTGTTGCATTCCAGGCATTACCGCTGGTACTGAGCAATTGTTCACGCTCATCTGCAAACAGTGCGTTTAGATCGCTGAGCTGTCTGGCGCCCGCCAGCACTTGCTCGCTCAGCGCTATCAGACGTTCCAGAAATTGCAGATCGGGAAAAAGGTCGTCATCGTAAAGCAGCCCCATGACCAGCTGTTCGTTTTCCTGTTTGATGATCAGTTGCACCTGCCCTTGCACATCCAAAGGCGCCAGAATGTGCAATTTGGCATTACCATCGGCAAAGGGCATATCACCTGCCGTGATATAAAAGTTATACATGAACCCTATTTGCCCAGACGGAGCCAACTGATTTTGCAGCAACAGAGAAATCTGGGAGTGATCCGTGACTTCCTGCGTGTGCTCGCGAGCGTATTCAAACAATGAGTCGATACGCGTACCGCCACTCATCAACTCTTGTGGGACAACAAAGGGCACCATTTGGTGATAACAGCCAATGGTCAGACGATCGCCTCTGGTGCGAGCACTCCACGTGTCCCGGATTTGGAAATCTGCGCTCGGTCGTGTATAGGCGTTAATAAGCAAGCAGTACAGTGTTTTAAAATAGCGGGCAACACCGCCAGTGCTTGTTGAAGCGCCAAACTGCCCATGCTCGCCGCTATAGTTTTTAATCAACTGTAAATGCTGCGAATCCAGCACGACGTGTCTGAACACTTGCTTGCCAGTCTTGGCCACCGGCACCGGAATATCCAGTGGTTCAACGTTGGCAAATTTTCGCTTCCAATAATGACGATTATCGTAACTATCAAACTGTTCATTCGCCTTGCTGATATAGGCCGAAAAGTTATCCTCTGTATCGTTAACCGGCTCTCCCTTGAGACGCAGCTCGTAATTACTCAGGCATTGTTGTATGCCAGAGTTCAGCGCAACCCCGTCAAAAACGATATGATTGGCGACAGTAAGCAATACATAATCTGCCGCACCCCGCTTGATTAATTCAAAATGATAAAGCTCACCGTAAATATCATAAGGCCGATAAACTCGCTTGTTGACATAATCGAGCATCGCCTCATCACTTAGCTGTTGTTCGCTGAGATCAGTTTCGATGAAATTGACTGGCTTTTCTTTATGAACCACCCAATAGGCAATATCACAATAGCGTTTATCACAGGGCACGATATGAGCACGCAGCAGGTTGTTGCCGTCAACGAGGTGCTGCAACTCTTCCTTTAAAATATTTGCATCAATCTCTGTTTTCAGTTCAGCCGTAATACCCAGGCTATTGGTTTCAGTATCAGGATCAAGCATGTGAGCAAGATAAAGATCTTGCTGTGTTGCCGTTAATGGCGCTACGGCAGCTAACTGAGAGAAGTCGACATTCAGTAACTCACCCAATTCCCTATTGGGCAACATTACGAGTTTACTGATGGGCTCCTCTGGTGCTGCTATGATACTTCTTAAAAGCTGGAGAAAATGTTTCGCTATTTGTTCAACAGTATCCAAATTAAAAAGATCACTGTTATAACGCAGCGTACACACCACTTTTTCACTCGTATCGTAGCCACTCATGACCAGATCATAGATCGCGCCGCGTTGCTCACTTCGACGGATCTCCTCAATAAGCGAACCGGTGCCAATATTGTGCCGCTTGCTATTGGTTTGATTCCAGGAGAAACCGGTTTGTATAAGAGGGGGGCGGCTAAGGTCACGCTCAAGCTGTAGGCGGTTTACCATGTAAGGGAGCGGTAAATCCTGATGAGCCATTGCTCCCTTTAGGTGTTCCAAATTATCAGCAACCAACTCGGCAAAAGTTGGATTTTTTGACATATCGGCAATCAGTGGAATGGGATTGGTAAAATGACCGACCACCTTATGGCAACGGTGCTGCGCTCGGTTACCCATCGGTATGCCGAGTGCGATTGAGTTTTCTTTACTATAACGTTGCACCAATATTTGATAGGCCGCCATCACAACAACAAAAGGCGTCGCCCGCAATTGCATCGCCAGCTTTTTGATAGCGGCATAAAGCAATGCATCGATAGCAAATTCATGCTGAGCCCCCCTGAAAGATTGCATAGGGGGACGGGGATAATCCGTTGGCAGCTCCAAAACAGAGTTTATTGTTGAAAGCTGTGGCTGCCAGTAGTTCCACAAGGTTTCGCCCCGCTCTCCCTCAAGGGATTGCATTTCGGCAATAACATATTCTTTGTAGCTGATAAGAGTGGGCAGCAGTTTTGGTTCTTCGCCTTCAACCAATGCGTAATAGATGGTGACAAGTTCACTGAGGAGAATTTCCACCGCGATAAAATCAATGGTGGCATGATGCCCCAGGATAAGCAAAATAAAGCGGTTATGGGCATTTTGCGGGTTTTTATTATCCAGCAGGTAAACATTAAAGTTTACGCCTCTACTGATATCAAAAGGAATATCGGCAAGCTCATCAATCCACTTCTCTATGGCCTCATCATCGTAGGCTTGCACATCAAACATTTGAATGGGAATCGATTGAAGAGACAGCACCCGTTGAGCTAATTCGCCATCGACCCTGCAAAATTCAGTGCGCAATGCCTCATGACGCTGTACCTGAAAGTCCAGGCTACGCTGCAAGGTATCGATATCAAGATCTGCTTTGAGCTGTAATGCTGCTGTAGCATTGTAGGCCGTACTGTTGGGTGCAATCTCCTGCATCAGCACCATGGCATGTTGACCATAACTCAAAGGAAAGCCGGTATATAGATCCGGCTCTTTTTGCAGTATCTCCACAATGTCTTGATGGTGCTCTTCAAGCACATCAACAATTGACTGTGGTTCTGTCAGTGGTGTGGCGTTGTAACGCAGTTCTCCATCCTTTAAGTAAATTTCAACACCCTGTTTCCACAGTTTTCGAAGCGTTTCTTTAAGATTCATCATTTGTTGTCTGATTTGTTCTGCTTTTATTATAAATTCTAAGGCAGGGCTGTTGGTGAGTAGGCTCTGCTGCAAATACCCGGCCTGATATTTGGCAGTATTACGTCCCCTCCACTCCTTGGGCAATCACGCTAATGGTCTCTACATTGACAGGTAAACAACCCGATACTTCAAGGTGACTAATTTTAACCTATAGCCGTCTCAATGTCTTCTCTAGTCCACTGTATAAACTCAGTACCCAAAGAGAGACAAAACAGTCTATTTATAGCTGGCTTAAAAAGGCAGATAAGGAGATATCTATATGATTATTATACAGTAATTTGCATTTATTGAATTTAAATTCAATGGCAAACAACTCGCAACCACTCCTAGAGATCAATCCAGGGCAATTGGAAATCCCCAAGAAATCTCAATTACGCTTGTTGTTGGTACCTTCTGGTGCACCTGGCAAACGCGCCAGTACGATATGTACAATATTCTCGGTCAGATCATGGTCACCGGAGGAGATAAATATTTTGGAACCGCTCACGGCATAACTACCGTCTTCATTGACAACGGCTTTCGCCCTAACCTGCCCCAAGTCCCTGCCCACCGTATTCAACCGGATGTGACAATCCCTGCCATCCGCCCTCAATATATTGCTGATAAGCTTCTTTGAAACCATTCGGCGTGATCACCTTGCCGTCTTTCAAAACGCAACCTTGTAAATCTGCAGATTGATTAAGGGGAGCTAATACATTTTCAGCAAATTTAGCGCTTTCCTTTATTATTGCATCAACCATATCGGGAGAAGCCTCTTGCGCACATCCCATTTGCTCATAGTGAGCTTGCAACTCGAGCACCTCATTCAATACAAAATTAATATCCTTCAACGGCGCTTTATATGCAGGCATATTTGCATTCTCCAACGATAATCAATCACTCAAGCGATACACATTGTATCGGGCGACAAATGTGGATAAATTGATTCCAGAGCAGCTCTATCACAATATGCGGTCAATCAACACATTGTTTTATCGTGTCTAGCGCACTATTATGGTCTCTAATTAAACACTAAAAATCTCATGTATTGTCAGGGGCTTAGACTCGAAAAGTGACAGGTACAAACAAGGCAAACAACTCTATTTTATCTGACAAAAAAGACGCTGGCGTATTGGTTCGCCTGGCGTATCAGGGCATGTGCAACATTGGCATTGATGCCGATTTAGTCATAGAAAGGGCCGGCGTCAGCAAGGACCAGCTGTACAACAGTCAGTTGCGCACTTCGCATGCTGCACAAAAACTGTTCTGGGAAGCCGCCCAGGAAGTGTCCGGCGATACCGATATCGGACTGCATTTGGGTGAGCATATGCCTTTGTTTAAGGGGCAGATTCTCGAATACCTTTTCTTTAGCAGCCCAAGTTTCGGCGATGGCCTGCAACGTATGCTGAACTATCAACGATTACTGAGTGATGCGGTGCAGGCATGCCTGGTGACCACAAATGATCACAGCTATATGAGCTTTGACTTTCCTCAGACACCTATTCGACATTTGATTGAATGTACTTGTGTCGTCATTATTAATTTTCTTAAATCTGTCAGCGAAGGTACCTTTAAAACTATCAGCGTGGACTTCCGCCATAGTGCCTGCGCTCATAATGGAGACTACCAACGCATTACTGACTGCCCAGTGCATTTTGATTGCGATGAAAACCGCATCTATTTTGACCGAGAGGTGCTGGCTTACCGTTCCTTGCATACTCAACCGGAGCTGCTCAGTCTTCATGAACAAATCGCCAATCAACAAATGGCCAATCTGGAATTACAGGATTTGATTGGGGAAGTACAACAGGTTATTGCGGCGTTACTGGAAATCGGCGATATCAATGTCGAAACCGTCGCAAAACAGTTAGCAATGAATCCTCGCACACTACGCAGCCAACTCACTGATGCAGGTACCAGCTTCAGCCAGGTATTGAATGACTACCGTCATCATCTGGCAAAACGTCTACTGGCAAAAACAAGTGAGAGCATCGCTGAAATAGTCTATCTAACTGGGTTCTCCGAACCCAGCACCTTTTATCGTGCCTTCAAACGATGGGAAGACATGACACCAGTAGAATACCGCAAGAAGAAACAAACCATACAATCGACCAAAACATAGTGCGATTCAGCGACTAATTTGTAAAACTCGTATTTGTAAATACCTAGCCCGGATTACTCAATTGCCCCTGTATATTCCATCCACTTATTGAGCGAAATCAGGTCATTCTCACGCAAGATACCGGCTGCCTGCTTAAGCTTCAGGCTGTCAACAATGTAATCGTAACGGGCATGAACCAACTCTCTCTGTGACCGGTACATATCCTGTTGCGCTCGCAACAAATCGTTAATTTGGCTAGCACCATCCTGATAACTTTTCTTGGTTGATCGATAGGCATTGGTAGATGATTCAATTGAGCGCTGAAAGGCATTATGACGCTGCACATCCGCCGTTACGGTTAAGTGCATATTTAAAGTACCCGACTCCACATTCCACCGTTGTTGGGTTAAGCGATCTTTTGCCTCCTGATGTCGAAACAGCGCATATTTACGCGAAGCACTGACATAGCCCCCCTGATAAATCGGTATCTGCAACTCTAAACCGATTGAGGTAGTTTTAGACGCTGGAAAATCACCCTGACCACCAACAAAATCTCTCTCGTTATAATTGGCATATAAAGTAATTGTTGGCAAATGGGCAGAACGTTTGGCCTTATAGTCATTCTCAGCAGCATCAACACTGAAACGCGCTGACACCAGATTAGCATTATGCGCCAAAGCCTGCTGCACCCATTCCGCGCCCGTGGCCGGCATTGGCAGTTCAATAGGGATATCTTCAGACAGGGGAATAATATCAGTATCATAGACACCGGTAATTGCGGCCAGCGACCGATACTTTATTTGCAGGGCGCTGGAAGCAACAGCCAGATGCGCCCTCTGATTATCCGATGCGGCTTTTGCATCATAAAGACCCTTTTCTCGATCTAAGCCCTGTTCATACCGCCGCTTGACAAGCCGCAGTTGTTTGCGAATTGCCGCTTCCTCCTGCTCAGCAAATCGCAAATCATCAGCACTGCGCAACACATCAAAATAGGCGCTGGCCACACGAATAATCAAATCCTGTGCCGCCAGTGTATATTCGACTTCACTTTTAGTCGTCAGGGCCTTAGCCCTCTGCCAATCATAGTAGTTCTCCATTTCCAGGACCGACTGGCTTAGCGTGGCCACATACTCAGTAGATTGAAAGCTTTCATCCACATTATCGGTTTTCTGCAAGCCAACAGAACTTTCCAGGAGACAACTAATTGCATTTGCAAAATCATTCGTTAGACAGCCTTCCACATCTGGCGTGCCTTGTTCAAATCGAACCTGTTCAGCATCCGATTCATAGGTATTTTTTGCCTTGCGCGCAGATACCATCAGGCGCGGCAGCATACCGGCACGACCGCGCTTTTCGGTTTGCTGGTCAGCCAGATAAACCGAACGGGCCGCTGCCCATTGAGGATCATTTTCTTTAGCTCGCTCATAGGATTGTTTAAGATCACCCGCCAGAGCATGTTCTCCAACACTACCCGACAGCATGCATGCAAACAATATCCATTTGAATTTTATAAAGAATTTCATTTCAACCCTATTGCGATAGCGATTATTATCGTTATACTTCCGCTTGGTAATTATCATGTAAGACGGCTTAACTGACCAAACTTTAATGCATTATTTTTATAAAAACAATGTAACTTGCGCATCAATACCCACTTTACAGTAAGCCAAAACTCGAGCGGCTCACTGTCAAAGAGCGCCGTACTTCCAGAAAAACAACACTATTATTTGTTAATATCATCTTAACTTACTCACTCCTTTGCCAAAAAAAATACTCCTGCAGAGCTAAGCTGCGTACGTGCGGGATACAGAACTGGCAGATATCGATAATGATAGGGCGCATTGACTACTGAAGGAACAATACTGCTTGCTCACAAACGAATTAGTGCAGTTAATCTTTACTAGCTCTCTATACCTTCAACTATTACAGATTACGGGTATATGTCGACATGTTGAGATGCAATATACGAATAATCGACGAATTTCCAGCTTAGAAGTGCTTGTGCATATTGACTAAAGAACAAAAATGGAGGATCCTTGCCCCTTCGCTGCTATCAATTACATACTGTTAACATTGTTTGTGACGTTGTCGCGAGCGGCAGTGGTAAGCTATCAAAGATATGGCAAGACGCATTAACCTATCGTGGCGACAAAAGAATGTCATTAGTCTTATGAGTGCTAAATTAATAAGCACTTAGAAGATAATGAGTTAACCATAACAACTAAAAAAGGTTGCTTGCACACAGCAGCATAATAATAAGATTTAGCGGTTCACCTCCCTCAAGCTAATGCACGCTGCAGATTGCAGCTCAGAGGGTTGTCGCTCCTGAAAAACCCGAGGTTCGAATGCGGGTGAAAGGCAGTTTCAACCAGCTTGTGTCGGTAAAACACCGCTTCGTTCAGAGGTATCGGACGAATGAGCAATAATCAGCTATCAGCACGCCTCGCTAGCCTGTCCCCCGAACAGCGAGAAGCGTTACGCAAAAAACTACAGCAACAAAAGAAATCCAGGAAAGGGTCCAAAACCAGGCAATCGATTGCCCCACTTAACAGAAACCAGCAGGATCGCTTCCCTCTATCCTTTGCCCAACAGCGCCTGTGGTTTTTGGATCAGCTGGAATCGGGGAATGGATCGTACAATATTGCTGCTGCCGTCCAACTGACGGGAGAATTGGATGTTGAAGCTCTGCGGCTGGCGCTAGAAACCATTGTGCAACGTCACGAGTCTTTGCGTACTACATTCACACAGGAGGGCGAACTTCCATACCAGTCTGCCCATCCTCCCGGTTGCTGGGTGTTACCGATGGAAGATCTTTCCACCCTCACAGACGAGAATCGGGAAAGAATTCTACAACAACGCATTAATGCTGAAGCCCGTACCCCATTCAATCTATCAACCGGACCGCTACTACGAACTTCTTTACTTCGCTGCACACATAACCAGTGCATATTAATCGTAGTAATGCACCATATTATTGCAGACGGCTGGTCCACAGGCATTCTTATCCGAGAATTGTCCGCACTCTACGCTGCGTTCAAACAAGGCAAACCCTCTCCACTACCAGACCTGAAAGCACAGTACATTGACTATTCTGTATGGCAACGAGACTTTTTACAGGGTGACCATCTCAAGAAACAACTTGACTACTGGCGCCAACAGCTGGACAAAGTAGCCATACTGAAATTACCCACGGATTTTTCACGCCCTCCAGTACAAACTTACAAAGGCAGCCATTTTACACGCCGAATCGAAGGGCAATTGCTTGAACGTCTCAGTAGGTTAAGTCAGTCCAACGGCGTCACAATGTATATGGCCATGCTCGCCGCATTCCAAATTTTGCTGTCACGCTACACGTCACAAACCGATATATGCGTTGGTTCGCCAATTGCAAACCGAACAAGATCTGAAATCGAACCGCTGATTGGTTTTTTTGTCAATTCACTCGCATTACGCACCGACCTCTCCGGTGATCCCAGTTTCAGCGCTGTGATAAAGCAAGTTGAACAAACCACACTTGATGCTTATTCCAACCAGGATGTCCCCTTTGAGCAGCTGGTCGATGACTTGGTCGAGGTCCGCGACGCAAGCCATAACCCTCTCTTTCAGGTCTTTTTCTCACTCGCCGATGGTCGAATGGAGCGCAATCTAACACTGGAAGGACTAGAGACAGCGTTAATAAACCCCAATATTGAATCAGCAAAATTTGATCTTAGCCTCAACTGTACAGAATTCACTGACCACTTGGACTGCGAATTCGAATACAACACTGATCTCTACGAACTGGCTACAATCAAGCGCCTTTCTACACACTTCCTTAATTTGCTCGAGTGTATCGTTAACAATCCAGAATTACCTCTTTCACAGCTCGAGTTGATGGACGCCAGTGAAAGGCGCCAAATACTGCGGGACTGGAATGAAACCAGCGCACCTATCACCTCATGCTGCGTACACGACTTGATTGAAGAGCAGGCCCGAAAGACGCCTGGCCGTATCGCTGTTAGTTGCAGTGACGAGCAACTGACATACGCTGAACTCAATCAACAGAGCAATCAATTAGCTCGCTACCTCATTGAACAAGGCGTACAGATAGGTGATCGCATTGGCATCTGCCTGCACCCATCAACCGACATTTTGGTTGCCATACTCGCCACTTTGAAATCCGGTGCAGCGTATATCCCGATGGATGCGAACTATCCTCCGGATCGTTTGCTACACATGGTGGAAAACGCTGATATTCACGTTCTGTTAACCCAGGAGGATTTAAGGTCGAGACTACCCGAAGTGGAATGTCAGCTAGTCACATTGGATACAGTAAAGGCAAAAATCAGCCATTTTGATAGCACAAACCCTCAACTGGACATTCAACCCGATCAACTGCTTTATGTTGTTTACACCTCGGGCTCAACCGGTAAACCTAAGGGTGCCGGTGTTCAGCATCGCAATGAGATCAACCTGCTTGACTGGTACAACGACACTTATCAAATCAGTGAAAACGATAAAGTACTTATCATCAGCGCCTTTGGCTTTGACTTAACCCAAAAAAATCTCTTTGCCGCCCTTACCTGCGGCGGGCAGATTGTTTTTCCAAACAGCACGCATTATGACCAGCAACTTAATCTTCGGTTGATTAAAGAACAACAGATCAGTTTTCTCAATTGCGCCCCCAGCGCCTTTTATCCACTGGTCGAATTGAACGGAAACGGAACCGCTCTCAATAGTCTTCGAATTGTTTTGTTTGGCGGCGAGTCTATCCGCATGGAAAGCATGCAACCCTGGATAGATCACGAAGGTTTCAACTGTGATATCGTCAATATGTACGGTCCGACCGAATGCACCGACATTGCCGCAAGCCACACAATAAACAATCCACATGATTGCATCGGCAAGACAATTCCAATTGGGCGACCCAACACTAATGTTCAACTGTATGTGCTGGATGAACACAACCAACCCGTCCCGTTGGGTGTGATCGGCGAATTGTGCATCGGTGGCGAGGGTGTCGGTGTTGGTTATTTGAATAATGAGCCTCTTACAAACGAGCGTTTTTTTAACAACCCCTTTGGCAACGGCAAACTCTATCGAACCGGCGATTTGGTGCGCTATCGTAACAATGGCCTGCTGGACTTTGTCTCTCGCGTTGACGGCCAAGTTAAAATTCGCGGCTATCGAATTGAATTGGGTGAAATCGAAGCGCAACTAGCAAAACACCCAGCTGTGCGCCAGGCGGTGGTCACAGCTGTTACCACCGATACGGGATCTACTGTTCTGGCCGCCTACTGCACCACTGAAGAGGAACAACTGCCTCTGCATGAATTACGCAGCCAACTCAAACAAACCCTGCCCTACTATATGGTGCCCAGCGCCATAATGGCCGTGGATCGGATTCCACTCAGCCCCAATGGCAAGGTTGATCGACGCGCTCTACCCAATATCGATCTGCAAGCATCCAGTAACGCTAACTACGAAGCCCCTCAAACTGAGATAGAAAAAGCCCTGGTACACATATGGGAAGACCTGCTACAAGTTGACCGCGTTGGCATCCATGATCATTTTTTTGAAATTGGCGGCCACTCCCTGATGGCCACCCAGCTTATCTCACGCATCCGTGAAACATTGCAAATTGAATTACCTCTACGTACTTTATTTGAGATTAGTACTATCATGGAGATAGCCGATATCTTAACAACCTTGCAAGAAGCCTCTGAAATGTCCTTTAATATGGCAGACGAATCGGTCTTAGATGATAACGATGATTTTGAAGAAGGAGTACTATGACCACCGCCCTTAAGCTGATCTCCAAATTAAGTGCTGAAGGAATCAAATTATGGCTGGATAAAGAAGGACAATTAAGATTCAAAGCTCCAAAGGGTGCGTTAACACCCAAGCTGAAGGATGAACTAGTCCAAGCTAAAGCCGATATCATTGCTTTTTTGGCTGAAGCACAGCATAAAAAATCTGAAAAACGCATTACTGCCTACCCCAGACTCGAGTCGAAACATATCCCCCTGTCTTTTTCGCAACAGCGGATGTGGTTTCTTGATCGATTGGATCCAGGCAATCCTTCCTATCACATCTCTGTTGCTCTGGATATTCACGGCAAATTACATATCGAGAATCTTAGGCTTGCTTTTGAACAACTTGTGGCTCGCCACGAGATCCTGCGAACAACCTTTTTATTTAAAGACAATGAGGTCAGCCAGGTAATCAAGGCCCCTCTGGCCTGGCTGTTAGACGAAAACTACGATCTCAGCACACTTGATGAACAACAGCAAAAATTGCGTGTTCAGGAAATTGCCAAAGAAGAATCTCTGCGCTCCTTTGATCTTACTGACGGCACTGATGCGCCCTATCGTCGTATTCGTTTGTTACGCTCGCGACTGGCCAGATTATCCGATAAGACTGAGACATCACAGCACTATGTGCTGTTTATCACCATGCATCATATTATTGCTGATGGTTGGTCAAGCTCTGTGCTGGTACGAGAACTAAGTCAGCTCTATACCGCTCTCGCTGAAGAGCGACAGCCAACTTTACCCTCGCTGCCCATTCAATACGCCGATTATGCTCAATGGCAGCATGAATGGATGCAAAGTGAATCCAAAGACAGGCAACTCAGCTACTGGAGCAAACAACTGGCTGAAGTGCCCACGTTGAAGCTGCCCACCGACTACGCTCGCCCACCCGTGTTTAGCAGCCAGGGAGCAGCTTTTCGTTTCCAACTACCAGAAGAGTTAACTGACAAACTTAAGCAGTTAAGCCTGAAGACTGAAAAAACGCTGTTTATGCTTACTCTGGCAGCGTACAACCTGTTACTGGCACGTTATTCAGGACAAACTGACTTTTGCGTCGGCACACCAATAGCCAATCGCAGCAGAACCGAAGTCGAATCGCTGATGGGTTGTTTCATCAATACGCTGGCACTGCGAAGCACGATTGAAGGCAATCCACGCTTTTGCGACTATCTGGAAGATGTACAAAACGCGACGGTTAATGCCTATGCCAACCAGGATATTCCCTTTGAGCTGCTGGTCGAAGAGCTAGAGCCGTCTCGCGACATGGCGTTTACACCCATTTGTCAGGTGCTTTTTACCTTGCAGTCCGACAGCCCAATCAAAAAACTGCAACTGCCGGGAGTCACCGTTGAAAACATAGATTTGGATTCTCATACCAGTAAATTTGATTTGCTTTTCCACCTGGAAGAAAAAAGCGATTATTTACACGGTGAAATTGAATACAATTCAGATTTGTTCAACGAAGAAACCATTCAGCGCTTTACTCAGCACTATCACACACTGCTTGACAGTATCGTTAGCAATCCTGAGCAAACCATTAATGAACTGAATTTGTTACCAGCCAGCGAAAGACAACAGCAACTGGGCTGGAATACCCAGCCCTTTTTTGCTCATCCCACACAGACATTACATCAGACTTTCGAAAAACAAGCTGAAGATTATGCCAACGAGATCGCCGTCGTCTGTGACGATGTGCAATACACTTACCAGGCGTTAAACCAACGCAGCAATCAGATTGCGCGCACATTGCAATCCAAAGGGGTGATTTCAGGTGACTTTGTAGGCCTATGCCTGGAACGCTCAGTCGACCTGGTCGCCAGCATTATTGGCATTTTAAAGGCTGGAGCGGCCTATGTGCCACTAGACCCACACTTTCCGCCTGAACGCTTGCAATACGTTTTACACGATTCTCAAGCCAAGGCGCTACTCACTGAAGAACAGCATTTGGATTTGCAACCTGAATTTTCTGGCGCAGTATTATGTGTAGATCGCGATGATGGTGAAATTGGAAGCTTTGATCAGCAAAATCTGAATCTGAATATCGCTGTCACTCAAACCGCATACATTATTTATACATCGGGAACAACTGGCAAACCAAAAGGCTGCCTTATCAGCCACGCAAACGTATCCAGACTGTTTACCGCCACTGACCAGTATTTTGGTTTTAATAAAAATGATGTATGGACCTTGTTCCATTCATTTGCATTCGATTTTTCAGTATGGGAAATATGGGGTGCGTTATTCTACGGTGGCAAACTCGTTGTAGCGCCCTATGCGCTGACGCGTTCACCGGAAGAGTTCTACCAATTATTGCGGGAACAGAAAGTCAGTGTTCTTAACCAAACGCCTTCTGCATTTTCGGCACTGATCGCCGCTGACCAACAAATACAAGCCCCCGACCTGGCTCTGCGCTACGTCATCTTTGGTGGTGAAGCCCTAGACTTTAAAGCCCTGCTGCAATGGAGTGAGCGTCACCCACTGGATGAACCGGCTCTGATTAATATGTACGGCATTACTGAAACCACCGTACATGTAACAAAACACAGAGTCAGTGAAACTGATTTACAGCAAGGAGCCAGCCTTATCGGCAGGCCGATTGATGATCTTCATGTTCATATCCTTGACCCGCAAGGTCAGCCAGCACCCACTGGCGTACAAGGGGAAATGTTTATTTCAGGCCCCGGTGTCAGTGAGGGCTACCTTAATCGCGAAGACCTGACTGCCGAACGGTTTATCCCCAATCAATTCCTGGCTCTATTGCCAACAGACCAACAAGCCCATCACACGCACCTTTATCGCTCTGGAGACTTGGCCAGGTACCATGCCAACGGCAACATAGAATACCTTGGTCGTATCGACCATCAAGTCAAAATCCGCGGACATCGTATTGAGCTGGGTGAAATCGAGTCCGCTCTGGCACAATTGGATGACGTCAGAGAAGCTATTGTGCTTGTGAAGGAAGCACAACCCGGCGACAAACGCCTGGTTGCGTACCTGCTAATCAATACCGCAAAGACTCTGGACATCAGTGAAACACGCAATCAGCTAAAAGGCTATTTGCCCGACTACATGATGCCATCGGCCTTTCTTTCTCTCACTCAGTGGCCTTTGACCGGTAATGGCAAAATTGATAAAAACCGATTACCTGAACCTGACATATCCAGCTACCTGAGCACAGACCATGTGGCGCCTCGCAACCTAACAGAACAGCACGTGTGCGATATCTGGCAACATGTTCTGCAAGTTGATCATATTGGTGTATTTGACAGTTTTTTTGACCTCGGTGGCCACTCGCTACTGGCAACACGACTGGTATCGCAGATTAAAGAAGAGTTTGGTATCGATCTTCCCTTGCGTGTCTTTTTTGATAATCCAACGATTGACGGTATCGCACATCGCTTGGAAGCCGGCACAGATATTGACTCAGCCGTTCATATTGCACCTATTGAACCCATTGCTGATCGCACTCAGCCTCTGCCCCTAAGCTTTGCTCAGGAACGTTTATGGATACTTGAGCAGTTTGCACCAGGAAGCGCCGCATACAATATTCCAGCCGCCTTACGCCTGCGTGGAGATTTGAATACCACGGCATTGGAGCAAGCACTAAAAGATATTGTCTTCCGACATGAAGCACTGCGCACTCGTATAAACAACGATGAAAATGGCGATGGCATTCAATTGATTGATGACGGGAAACAGTTTGCACTGCATCGAGCATCACTGGAT
Source organism: Gammaproteobacteria bacterium (assembly GCA_003353945.1). Lineage (GTDB taxonomy): Bacteria > Pseudomonadota > Gammaproteobacteria > Pseudomonadales > PIVM01 > PIVM01. The sequence goes on along the minus strand of PIVM01000009.1, from coordinate 49,866 downwards.
GATACAAGCGAGACAGCCATTATCGCTGCCGTCACCAAAGAAGCAAACACCCCTTTTGATCTGCAAAATGACATGCTTTTTCGCGCTACGGTAATCGCGCTATCAGAGCAGGATCATCTGCTGCTGATCACTATGCACCATATTATTTCTGATGGCTGGTCAATTGATATCTTACAAAGAGAACTCATCACTCTCTACCAGGCTGCCATTGATCAGCAGACAGTTGAGCTTCCCCCGTTGGCAATTCAATATGCGGATTTTGCCGCCTGGCAAAGGCAATGGCAAGACGATAACACGCTGCAAAAACATCTGGATTTTTGGGTTAATACGCTCAGGGGCGCACCCCCCATCTTGCAATTACCCTATGATCGACCAAGGCCGCCGATACAGACGCTCAATGGTGCCATGCATCGTTTTACGCTCGATGAACAACTGGCAAGCCAAGCCAAGCGATTCGGCGCTGATCAAAGCACAACCCTGTATACCACGCTACTGAGTGCATTTGCGCTACTGCTATCGCGATACAGCCATCAGCAAGACATCTGCATTGGCACGCCGGTGGCGGGACGTAATCGAGCTGAAGTTGAGAACCTCATCGGCTATTTTGTTAACACAGTCGTCATTCGAAACGACCTCAAAGGCAATCCGACAGGGCTGGAATTGCTCGAACGCGTCAAGGAAGGCTCTCTAGCTGCATTTGCCCATCAGGATATTCCGGTTGAACGCGTCATTGACGCGCTGGATCTGGAACGCAATCTCAGCCATCCACCCTTAGCGCAAGTCGGTTTCTCTTTTATCAATGAGCGCTTAGCGAGTTTAAGCAAATCCTTTGGCGGTCTCGATGTCGATTATTACGAACGCGATGAAATCATTGCAAAATACGATCTGATTTTGATTGTCGTCGATAACGAAGACGGCATAGGCGGTCATGTCGAATACAATACCGATCTGTTCGATGCAGAAACAATCGATGTGATGATGGTTCATTTCCAGCACTTATTATCACTATTGATCACACAGTCTGACCGATCCATTGCAGCCTATGAAATGCTGGACAAAACATCTTTATTTGCTGCAGTCAACATCAACGAAGAAGACTACGCACAGGCTCTTCCCCTAACACCTATTCAGCGCGACCTTTATCTTAACGCACAGATCAACCCCAACACGCGATCGAACACCATCGGTTATCAATTGGAACTCAATGTACCATTGGATATTGAGTTGTGGCGACAAGCAAACGAATATGTCGCCCGCCATTACATCGCCCTGCGCACCGATATTTTTGCGAGCACCTTACCCTACGGTGAAATCGCTTACCAATGCGTGCGTAAACAGCCCATCGTCGACATCGAGTTAGTTGACCTAAGCGATGACAATCTTGATAAAGAAGCAATACAAGAAAGAATCAATCCAATCGTTTATCGGTCTTGTGATTTTTCAGCGGGTGACTTAACTACCTATCACGTATTTAAACTCAGTGATCAACACTATATCGCTACCATTCGATGCAATCATAAAATTACAGACGGGGTTTCGCTAACCTATCATGGCAAAAAAGTCATGGAAATATATGATCGACTAGCGAACAAGCAACCACTGGATCACGTTGAATTAGAAACTGATCGATGGCCGCAGTATGTTGAAAAAAACAGACTGATTATGGACACGGACGAGCAACTGGGATTCTGGCGCCAACGCTTACAAGGCTGCGAACCACTGGACTATCCTCTTTCCGCGCAAGTTGACCAGGCTGAGTATATTCACCGACACCATCGCATTTTTCCAGCACACTGGCAGGCAATTAAAAAATACTGTTTCAAAAAGCGCATCACTCCAGCACTTTACTTCAAGTGTCTTTATGGTTTGATGCTAAACATATACTGCCGTGCTGAAGAGGATTTTTACGCGATCGAGTTTAATGCAGGACGCAATAAGGAAACAGGCCATTCACAGGGCTGTTATTTTCTCCCCATTCCTTTCGTTTTTGACAAAGATAAACTCGGTGGTCATCACACTATTGACGAGTTATTTGAGCACGCTCGGCAGGAACAGGACAATATCAACAGCAACCCTCACCTGTCTCCCGGTGCCCGCCGTCAGCTGACTGCCGCCGGTCGCTTGGCCTTTATGTTTAACTTTTACCATTTCTTCCCGGAGGCAGCCAGCATACAGGGCCAGAATATCACCTATACGGATATTGCGCCTCAAGTTGAAAATACCCTTCAGCTAGTGGTGAAAGGCGAAGCCGATAGTGCCTATATGGATCTGTACTATCAGAATGACTGTTTCAACGAAACCGGATTCCTGGAACGACTGGATCACTTGAGCCGTCAGGTTATCTCGGGTGCAGAGCACTTGAATGCACTAAGCTACACCTCAGATGCTGAACGACAACAGCAGTTACAAACCTGGAACAATACCGCCTCTGAATTACCTGCTGTCAATTCTGTCCAGTCATTGATCGAAGCTCAGGTCGAACGAACACCGAATCATATTGCCGTCATCAGCGACAACACAGAACTGAGCTATCAACAACTGAATCGGCAAGCTAATCAGTTAGCGCATTACTTACATCAATTAGGGGTTGGTCCCGATACCCGCGTCGGCGTTTGCTTGCCACGCAGTGCTGACTTTATGGTTGCAGTTCTAGCGGTTGTTAAAGCTGGGGGCGCCTATGTACCCATTGATGCGGCCTACCCCTGCGAACGTATTGCCTACATTCTGCAAGATGCCAATGTGCCCGTTTTACTCACACAACAGGCACTAAATGACAAACTGCCAAAGTACCAGGGCCGCATCATCATGCTGGATGAAGATAATCCAGACATTATTGAACAAGCGGACAGTAATCCAGATAATGTAACTGACAGTCAAGATCTACTTTACGTTATTTACACATCCGGCTCGACCGGTCGCCCAAAAGGCGCCGCAGTCATGCACCGCGGTGAACTGAACCTCCTGTATTGGTATACCAGGGAATTTAATTTCAACGAACATTCCCGTTGTCTTATTATCAGCGCCACCGGTTTTGACCTATCACAGAAAAACCTCTTCGCACCTCTGGTTACCGGCGGCACGGTGATATTGCCAGAGCTTGAACATTACGACAGCCAGGTCGTAAGCGACATTATTCGTCGTCATGAAGTCAACATCGTAAACTGTGCGCCGAGTGCTTTTTACCAGATTGTCGAGGACAACCAGGATCTCAACGCATTAGCCAGTATGCGTTATCTGATTTTTGGTGGCGAACCCATCCGCCTGGAACGCTTGCAACGCTGGACCGAGGCTCCCTCGTTCAATGCCCGTATTGTTAATAATTACGGACCAACCGAGTGCACGGATATAGCAACTTTTCACATTATTCCCGATCCGATCGATTGTCAGCAGATCGTTCCAGTCGGCAAACCCAATGACAACGTGAACGTTTATCTGCTCAATGATGACAACCAGCTGCTACCGAATGGTTTGGCGGGTGAATTATGCATTGCTGGCCAGGGCGTTGGCCGTGGTTATTTGAATCACGACCAATTGAATCTTGAAAAATTTATCCCCAACCCCTTTGGTGAAGGACAACTTTATCGAAGCGGTGATTTGATGCGCTATCGGGCAGACGGCAATCTGGAATTTATTGGGCGCAAGGATTTCCAGATCAAACTGCATGGCCTACGCATTGAATTGGGTGAGATTGAATACGCACTGCAGCAACTAGCAACAATATCCGACGTTCTTGTTACCGTGGCCAATGAGCAATTAACCGCCTATCTGATCAGTGATGAAATCAATCCAGATAAAGCAGATTGGCAACGCCAGCTGAAACAATACCTGCCAAGCTATATGGTACCAACGCATTTCATTGTACTTAACAGTTGGCCATTGACGCCCAATGGAAAAATTGATCGCAAAGCCCTTCCCTCTCCTGATGCTGGCGAGCGTCAAGTCGAGTACGTCGCACCTAGCAATGAGATTGAAGAAAAACTGGCTGCAATATTGAGCGGTGTGTTGGGATTGGATAAAGTCGGCACCCAAGACGACTTTTTTGAAATTGGGGGACACTCTCTGGCAGCATCCAGAGCCGTTGTGCAAATCCGTGAACGCTTCAGCATTGACATTCCGCTGAATGCATTATTTGAAATGACCACCATTGAAAAATTGGCCGACTATATTAAAGTAACCTGCTGGGCAGCTGACAGTGAAACACAGGCTGATAGCACAAGCTCTAATACACCTCGCGAAGAAGGCATGCTTTGAAGTCAGTAGAAACAATGAGCATCTTTAATTGCATGCTATCAACTTAGTGATTTGTTTGTTAACACCTCAAAAAACACTCAATTGGAGCACTCACTTCATCGTGCTATTTCGGATGCTCCTATGCGGCCAATGGACTCAGAATTGTAGATCCGCTATCACGCAACAAATAAGAGCTCCCCTTATGAGACAGATCACGAACTGGATTTACGCAATGGCTATTGCGGCTGACATAGTTTTTATCCCTGTCTCAGCCTGGGCCAGTGTTACCGATAATTGTGAGCAGGCTCAATCGAGCATATTACCACCCTCGCCTCTGTATCTTTATGAAATGCCCCCCTACAAAGCATTCGGGAAAAAATGGAGTACATCTCCACAAATGAAACACTATTTTAATGGGCAAAAAAAATTGTTTCGGGAACTACAGCAGTTCAAACCAGATTCTCAGTCTACGCAGACTTTACGCTTTGCTGCTGTCGGAGATTTAATGCGGATGACCGAGACGCAAGACGACTTTGTCGATCAGGCTGTTCTTAATCATCTCTCGGATAAAGACTTGGTCTTCGGTAACCTTGAAACACTGATATCCAAACGCCACTCCATCCCGCTGGATAAACTCACCAAGATGAATTCCAGCCACTCCCTTCTCAGCGGTTTTCGTAAACCCGAAGGAGGCAATGTGTTTTCCGCCCTTTCAATGGCCAATAATCACGTTTTTGACTACCCCGATGATGCCATCATCGATACTCTGGACTTTCTGGAACAAGAACAAATCCTACAAAGCGGATTTCGTCGCCACAACGATGAGAAACCGTATGTTGTCATTGAAAAACAAGGCATTCGCGTTGGTATTTATGCCCTTACCACTTTTTACAATAATGCTGAAATGGCTTCCAATTCTAAGCTGCTGGTCAATGAGAGGTTAACCGGCATAGAGCCCCTGCCGGTAAACGAATGGAAAAAGCTATGTGAACTTGATTTGCAATCGATTTACGATGTACTGGAGGACATGACAGAAAACGGTGTCGATTTTAAGGTGATCAGTATTCACTGGGGACATGAGCACGATATGTACCCCCACCCCACACAATTACAAATTGCCCATCAACTGGTTAGTCACGGTGCGGACATCATTCTGGGCTCACACCCTCATGTTCCTCAGCCTGCTGAAATTTGTTTTATCAACGGCTACGAAAAACAGCTACCAACAAATATGGTCAGCGCCAATTCCGATAGCTGCCTCATCACAACCGAAGACGGTAAACCACGCAAAGCTCTCATTTATTACTCCCTGGGCAACTTTACCGCTTACTCGTATTCATTCTGGCAACAGCTGGGCATTGTTGGTGAATTTACAATCACTAAGAATAACGAAGGTCACGTTGATTGGTTGCGACCCCAATACACATATACCTATACACACCAACTTGCACCACCCAACGGCAAACGCCAATTGCTACTACTGGATGACTATCTTGAGCAAAAATGCTTACAAGATAGCTGTTCTGCTCCTGTCATTCGCCTAGCCTCCGCTGCAAAACAGCATTTGACCGAACCTGGTTTTTCGTTTACTGAAGAATTGGCTGTTATCCGGACTACATATTATGATTCTATGCAACGCATTTCTGACATTACAGAGCTCTTAAAATCTATTATAAATAACTATTAGCTATATAGATATATCGTTGTTGCGACCCGCTCTTCATAGAAAAACCACCGATACTGGCATGAAGACCGCTAGAATTGAACTAAACTATACGATTGATTAACTGGGTTTAATAATTCAATACCCGGCAATTTACAGGCAAATCACGCTACTTGACACCAAACAGGGCAAAAAATACTCGAAAGTGGTTACTAACCGAAATATAAGGGTAGGCAGTCACCACTTTCTGTTGTACATTTACTAGCCCAGCAACTGCGCAAATATCGATAACAAGAAAAGCCCGTTTGCTGAGGATAATACTTTTGGTGTAGTGTTAGACGGATCTCCTGAAAACTGGCCTCGTAAATAACTTTTATAAAAAATTCGGCGTGTGCAGCAACAAGTTCTGACTATCTCAGAACGTGAAATCAATACCGCTCACCGCAGTTTCCTGTTGTACAATATCTCGGATTTTTATAAAACAACAACAAATTCAACCAATTGACAGACAAGCGAATTTACATTTAGGCCATTAATACACTATGAGTGTTGTAGAGTTTTTATCCCGTCTTGCCGATCTCGATATCCGTTTATGGGTCGAGGAAGGCAATCTGCGTTTTAGCGCCCCCGACGGAGCATTTACTGAAGAGATTAAGCAACAGGTTGTCGGCCGCAAACCTGAACTCATTGAGTTTCTCAGTCAGGCCAAAAAAGTGCTTCAGGAAGAGATTCCCATAGTCGATCGCGAGCAGGATCTGGCTCTGTCCTATGCCCAGCAGCGACTGTGGTTTTTGTACAAATTGGACCCAGGCAGTGCAGCCTACAATATACCCGCGGCGATCCGAATTCGCGGTGAACTTTGCGTTGAACGACTGCAACAAGTAATCAGTGAAATTGTGCGACGCCATGAAGTGCTGCGAACCACCTTCAAGGACTCAGGTGATGAATCCTGGCAGCTAATTCAGGAGCACAATGATTGGTTATTGGAAATAGAACCTTTGCCGCTAAAACCCGATGAGGACATGGATAACGCGTTATTGCGGTTGGTAGCAGAAGAATCCTATCAGCCTTTCAATTTGAAAAGCGACTCAGTTCTACGCACCCGTCTTATTCAAATGGGTGACAATGACTTTGTTTTCCTTGCCACTTTACATCATATTGCGTCTGACGGATGGTCGATGGGTGTATTAATTGGTGAAATCGCCACCTTGTACAATGCATTCAGTCAAAAGCGACCATCACCGCTACCCGAGTTAAGTGTCCAATATGCAGATTATGCTGCGTGGCAACGCACACATATCAGCGATGATAAACTGGAACAACAACTGACTTACTGGCACACACAACTCGCCGACGTCCCCGCATTGGCATTACCAACAGATAAACCACGCCCTGCACTGATGAGCTATAGCGGTGACTTTCATAGCCTGTCAATTGATAAAACACTCACTGCCTACATTCAGGATATCACGCGTGCTGCTGGCGCAACCACCTTTATGACCCTGCTCAGCACCTACCTGATTCTACTGTCCCGGTACAATCTGACAGATGATTTTTGCATTGGAACACCTGTCACCAACCGTGGGCATACTGCACTTGAACCTCTGATTGGCTGTTTTATCAATACACTCGCGATCAGAACTGAACTACAGGACAACCCGACCTTCAATGAACTGCTCGATCGACTGGTTAACTCCTGCAAAGAAGCTTTCGCCAACCAGGATGTGCCATTTGAGCACGTCGTGGATCAGGTAGTACAGCAACGCAACCTCAGTTCAACGCCTCTTTTTCAGGCCATGTTTACCCTGCAAAATACTCCAGCTGACCGATCTGTCACCTTGCCCGGCGTCACCCTTGAACCGGTGGAAATAGGCAAACGCATTGCCAAATGTGATCTCAGTTTGTGTATTACAGAAGAAGACGAACAACTGAATGTGGAATTCGAATACCGCACAGATTTGTTCGAAGCGGCTACGATCGAGCGGATGGGCCAACATTTTGAAGAACTGTTACGCAATATCGTCAGTGATCCCACTCAGTCGATCAACACGATTGGCATGTTATCGGAAGACGAAAAACATCTTCTGATCAACCATAATGCTGCCTATAGTAAAATCTTTAGCACTCAGACTATCCACCAACGTTTTGAACAAGTTGCAAGCCGCTTTCCTGAACAAACAGCTATTAGCGACGGCAATGAATCCATCAGCTATGCCGAATTGAACGCTCGAGCCAATCAACTGGCTCGTGCGTTGAGTGCACACGGGGTTGCTGCTGGAGATTTTGTCGGCCTATGCCTTGATCGCTCGATTAATTTGTTAGTCGGCCTATTGGGCATACTGAAGGCAGGTGGCGCCTATATACCACTCGACCCGCATTTTCCAGCCGACCGATTGGGTTATATTCTTCTCGACAGCAACGCTGCCGTGTTGGTGACCAACGAAAACCTCAAAGACTCATTAATCAATTTTCAGGGAAAGCGGGTTTTCATTGACAGCGATTGGCAACGCATTGTCCAGCACAGCGGCAACAATCTGGATTTGGCTATCCCTACCGAATCAACTGCCTATGTGCTCTATACCTCTGGTACTACAGGTAAACCTAAAGGTTGCCTGGTCAGCCACAGTAATGTTTCTCGCCTTTTTAGTGCCTCTGATGACGAGTTCAATTTTAATAAAAACGATGTTTGGACCTTATTTCACTCGTATGCCTTTGATTTTTCAGTATGGGAAATGTGGGGAGCCCTGTTCTACGGTGGTAAACTGGTTATCGTTCCCTATTCGCTCAGCCAATCGCCGGAAGAATTCTATCAATTACTTTGCCAAGAACAGGTGACTGTACTAAACCAAACTCCATCGGCCTTTTCACAATTAATTGCCATTGATGCAGCCCAACCTGGTGATAGTGCTTTAGCTTTGCGCTACATCATATTCGGCGGTGAAGCACTGGACTTTAACGCGCTAAAAATCTGGGTAAGCCGCCATGGATTGAAACAACCTCAACTAATCAACATGTATGGAATCACAGAAACCACGGTCCACGTCACCTTATATCACGTTACAGAAGAAGATATCACAAAAGGGAGTAGTATCATCGGTCGGCCCATAAGTGATTTACAGTGCTATATTCTCGATCCTCACGGCCAGCTAACGCCTACACGCGTACCTGGTGAGATTAATGTCAGCGGGGCCGGGGTAACTGACGGTTATTTGAAACGGGATGATCTTACCAAAGAAAAATTTATTCCTAACCCATTCGTTACAAAACTACCTAAGGAACTACAAGCATACCATACTCATCTTTACCGTTCAGGCGACCTTGGCCGCTACCTGCCTGACGGCAATATCGAGTATTTGGGTCGAATTGACCAACAAGTAAAAATTCGTGGACACCGCATAGAACTCGGTGAAATAGAAGTGCAGCTGGTGCAACTACCCCAGGTAAGAGAAGCCGTGCTTAGCGTGCATGAAGTTGAAGGCGATAAACGGCTAATTGCACATATTTTGTTGGCAGAGGCCGACACGGAAATTGACCTCACCGAGCTTCGCCAGCAATTGAAAGTCAATCTACCAGAATATATGATCCCGTCGGCCTTTATTGTTCTTGACGCCTGGCCTCTGACACCGACGGGCAAAGTTGATAAGAATGCACTGCCCTCGCCTACAGATGAGCATACTGCCAAGGCACCCTATGAAGCTCCACGCAATAAAGATGAACAATGCATAGCCGATATCTGGCAGCAGGTTTTAGGGCATAGCAAAGTCAGTATCCACGACAATTTTTTTGAAATCGGCGGGCATTCTTTGCTAGCCACCCAAGTAATCACTCGAATATCCGAACACTATGATTGCGAAATACCATTACGAGTCATCTTTGAGCAGCCAACGGTCATAGGCCTGAGCGATGCACTACAGACCCATATTAAAACCGACAGCATCAACATTACTGCCGTAAGTCGTGAACAACCTCTGGCTCTGTCCTTTGCACAACAACGCCTATGGATTATGGATCGACTGCAACCTGGCAGTGCAGTTTACAATATTCCCTTCGGGTTCAGCTCGGTCAATCAACTGGACCAACCAGCACTCGAACAGGCATTTACATCACTGCTTAGACGTCACGAAACTCTACGCACTACGATTATTGCCGAGGGAAAAGATACCTGGCAATTGATTCATAAGCCTGAGCCATGGACTCTAGACTGTGAGTCAATTGAAAGAAACAGAAACCTGATTGCACAACGCGCGACTGAATTTGCGGCTCAGCCCTTTGATCTGATCGAAGGGCCATTAATGCGTACCCTGCTGCTGCAACCTACCGAAACAGATGGCAATATACTGTTAATCTGCCTGCACCACATTATCGCTGATGGCTGGTCAGTGCAGGTATTTAGCCAGGATCTATTGACGCTGTATCAACATTTCTGCCAGCAAGCAGATAACACGACGGTACAACAGAGTCAGTCAAAACAGAGTCAGTCAAAACAGAGTCAGCCACTGATAGAACTGCCCATCCAATATGTCGACTATGCCGCCTGGCAACGAGAGTATCTCAGCGGCGACTCTTATGAACTGCAAGTTGACTACTGGCGCAAACAGCTTGACGGCATAAGCAATTTGGAATTACCGACTGATCGGCCCCGCACACCACTCATGAGCGATGCAGGCAAGGTCATTAACTTTGAAATTGACAGCACACTGAGTGACGATCTCAGGCAACTGAGCCAGGCTAACGGTGCCACCTTGTTTATGACCCTGCTGGCCGCCTTTCAACTTTTGTTGGCTCGCTACAGTGGTACAGACGATGTGGCAGTGGGTTCCACCTCGGCCAATCGACCGGTCGGCGCAACGGAATCGCTGATCGGTTTTTTTGTCAACACGGTGGTGCTACGCAACTCTCTCAACGGAGCCAACAGCTTTACCGATTTACTACAGACCGTAAAACAAACCTGTATCGATAGTTACCAGCACCAGGACGTACCCTTTGAACGACTGGTCGATGAATTGCAGGTTCCCCGGGATATGACTCACACCCCGCTATTTCAGGTGATGTTTACCCTGCTTAGCCATATGACAAACAATGCAGCGAAACAAGCTGACGCCCCCTTTCAGGTTTTGGATCTACAACAAGGTCAGCATGAGACGGTCTGTAAATTTGATCTGTCCCTGGGATTAACAGACGTGGGCCAAGGTACTGCCTTGCAAGCATCGATGGAATATCGCTGCCAATTGTTTGATCCGAGCACTATCGAACGAATGATTGAGCATTTTCTCACTATGCTGCGTAATATTGAACAGCAACCAACCCAGACTCTCAGCCAAATAAGCATGCTCACCAATGATGAAGAACAGCACTTACTGTTAAACTTGAATGCTTCTCAGAGTCAAATCTATCAAACCGAAACACTCCACCATCGCTTTGAAAAAATTGCACAGCAATACCCCGACCGAATAGCGGTGAAACTTGACAACAAAGAAATTTGTTACACTGACCTAAATGCTCGTGCTAATCAACTCGCTCGGGCATTAGGTGCTAACGGTGTGTCGGTAGGCCAATTTGTTGGGATCTGTATGGACCGCTCCATCGAGCTGCTCGTTGGCCTGCTTGGCATACTAAAAGCAGGCGCGGCCTACATTCCATTAGATCCACATTTCCCCACTGATCGTCTAAGTTACATACTTGAAGACAGTGAAGCCCCTGTGCTGATTACACACCAACAGACCAGAGAGACGCTTACTGACTTCAACGGTCGGCATATCTGCATAGGTAACAATACTGACCAACAAAACGAATACAGCCACAGTAATCTAAACCTGGAAATTCCAACAGATACTCCCGCCTACGTACTCTATACCTCTGGGACGACGGGCAAACCCAAAGGCTGTCTGGTAAGCCATGCCAATGTGTCACGTTTATTTAGCGCAACTGATTGTTATTTTGGTTTTCATGAACGAGATATCTGGACATTGTTTCACTCATACGCTTTCGATTTCACCGTCTGGGAAATCTGGGGAGCGTTACTCTACGGTGGGAAATTAATTGTGGTGCCTTATCTGGTCAGTCGATCACCGGAAGAATTTTATCACTTGCTCGAAAATGAAAAAGTCACCGTACTTAATCAAACGCCTTCAGCGTTTTCTCAGCTCATTGCTGTCGATACTACTCAACCAAACTCAACTCTTAGCCTGCGAAGTGTCATTTTTGGTGGAGAAGCATTGGACTTCAATGCGTTAAATACTTGGACGGACCGATACGGTTTCGAACAACCACAATTAATCAACATGTATGGCATCACGGAAACTACCGTACATGTCACCTATTATCGGATCACAGAACAGGATATTGCGAATGGCATGAGCGTCATCGGTAAACCTATGACTGATCTTCATTGTCATATTCTTGATCCACAAGGCCAATTGACACCCTATGGTGTACCGGGAGAAATTCATGTCAGTGGCGGCGGCGTAGCTAACGGTTATTTGAATCGTGACTCACTAACGGCTGAAAAATTTATCCCAAATCCTTTTGCAGACAAACTACCCGGTGAGCAACAAAGCTATCATAGTCTGCTCTACCGTTCCGGCGATAAAGGCCGTTATCTCGACAATGGCAATATCGAATATTATGGCAGGATTGATCAGCAGGTTAAAATTCGAGGGCATCGGATTGAATTGGGAGAAATCGAAGCACAACTGTCCCAATTACCACAAGTACGTGAAGCAGTCGTGAGTATCAATGAAGATTTTGGCGACAAACGATTGATTGCCCATATTTTGCTACCCAACGAACAAGAGAGCACAGACATCAGTGAATTGCGACAACAACTGAAAGTTAACCTGCCAGACTACATGATTCCTTCAGCGTTTATTATACTGAAATCCTGGCCACTCACACCGACAGGAAAAGTAGACAAAAAGGCTTTACCTGCCCCTGAAGATGAACACTTTGCACGAGCAACTTACATAGCGCCACAAACTGACACACAGCAGCAACTGGCAACAATCTGGCAAGATATTTTGAATATAGAAAAGATTGGCATCCACGATAATTTCTTCGAGATTGGTGGCCACTCCCTACTGGCAACCCAGGCTACAGCCTTGGCGCAAGACCATTATGCTGTAGAAGTAGAGCTACGCCGTGTATTCGAGCAACCCACAATTGAAGCCATTGCCACCTTGATCGATCAGGCACTAGCAGAGAAAAATTTGCTTTTGGAAACCTCATCAGATGGCACATTCAACAACGATCAAAACGATCTGGACGATGATGAAGAGGAACTGGTTATATGACACTCCAGGAAGTACTGGCAGTTCTAAGCCAAAACAACATCAAGTTAGGCCTTGATGGCGATCAACTAAAAATCCGAGCGGCCAAAGGCGCCATCACCGCTGAAATAAAAACACTGCTGGTAGAGAACAAACCGGCACTGCTAGATTGGATTAAACAAAAAAACGCCGAAGCTTCGCAATTGGCGCCGATCCCTCGACGGCAGACAAACGATAAACCTGTTTTGTCATTTGCCCAACAGCGACTCTGGTTTATTGATCAGCTTGACCAGGGTAATGTTGCCTATAATATTCCAGCAGCTACTAAAATAACGGGCGAACTGAACCTGACAGTTCTTCAACGGGTGTTTGATGAAATTGTACGTCGCCATGAAATTCTTCGAACAACCTATATCAATGATAGCGGTGACGCACAACAACATATTGCAGATAAATTACGCATCCCTATAGAAACAGATAAACTGTCCGAGAATCTCAGTAATGAACAACTGATAGCCTTAGCCCGCAAAGATGCTAGCAGGCCCTTCGATTTATCAACCGGGCCTTTACTGCGCGTACGTATCGTAACCTTACCCAACGAAAACGCCAAACCCTGCTATCTGTTGCTACTCAATTTGCATCACATCGCGACCGACGGCTGGTCCAATGGCGTACTCACTCAAGAGGTCGCCACTCTATACGACGCCTTCAGCAAAGGCCAACCGTCACCACTACCGGAACTACCCATCCAATACGCCGACTATGCTATCTGGCAGCATCAGCATCTTAGTGAACAGGTATTGAATGCAAAACTCGGTTATTGGCTGAAACAACTGGCCGACGTGCCCGTGCTGGAACTGTTGACCGACCACCCCAGACCGGCGCAACGCTCCGGCAGGGGGCGACAAATCAATTTCAGCATTAACACTGATGTCACCGCTCAACTCAACGAACTCGCACGACAACGAGGCGTCACCTTGTTTGTTGTGTTAATGGCTGCCTTCAAGGCACTCTTGCATCGCTATACCGGACAACATGATCTGTGTATCGGAACGCCCATTGCCGGGCGTACCCGCGCCGAACTCAGCCCTTTAATCGGTTTTTTCGTCAATACACTTGCATTACGTACTGATCTTAGTGGCGACCCCACGTTTAATGAGCTAATCGATCGTGAACAGTCCGTTATGATCGATGCGCAAACCCACCAGGATGTACCCTTTGAGTCTATTGTGGATGCACTGGGTTTTTCCCGCGACATGAGCATTACGCCAGTATTCCAGGCCTTGTTGGCTCTGCAAAACGCTCCAGCGTCAGCGGCATCTGAAGAAACGGGTCTGAGTTTTAGCGCCATAGAGACCGACAGTCAGTCTTCCAAATTTGACTTGTTGATCAATTTCGCCGAAATAGGTGCGGAATGTTTCACATTAAACGCAGGCCTTGAATACGATAGTGATCTTTTCAATCACAGCACGATGGAACGTCTCGTCAGCCATCTGCAACGCCTGTTACAGGATGTCACCGCCTACCCAGATAAAAAATTATCCAATATCGTATTAATGTCTGACAAAGAGCGTGAGAAGGTTTTACATACTTGGAACCAGACCGACGCAGATTATCCTCGCGATATTAATCTTGCCACTTTATTCGAACGCCAAGCTGAACTGCAAGGTGATCGAATTGCGCTGGATTTTGAAAATGGCCAGCTCAGTTATTGTGAACTGGACCAACGCGCTTCTCAACTGGCACATTTTCTTGTCGGCCATAAGATAAGCAAAGACGATATGATCGGCGTCTGTCTGGACCGATCAATAGACATGATAATCGCCATACTGGCCATCATAAAAACCGGCGCTGCCTATGTACCCTTGGATCCTGACTACCCGGAGGATCGACTCGAATTTATTTTGGAAGACACAGCGTCCAAAATAATTATCACAGAAAAAGCCAATGTCGAAAAACTGCAATCTTTATCAGTGACGTCACTACCGGAATTAATAACCACCGAACAAGCCAGTGACGACATTGCTCAACAAAGTTCGCAGTGGCATACAGATCCAGAGAATGAAAACGGCGATCGACTAGCCTATGTTATTTACACTTCGGGTTCTACCGGCCAACCCAAAGGCGTACTTGCTCCTCAACGTGGTATCTCGCGCCTCGTGATCAATACCAACTACATTGACATAGGGCCAGACGATGCACTCAGCCATTTTTCCAATGTCTCATTTGATGCAGCCACCTACGAAATCTGGGGACCGCTACTCAATGGCGGGCGCCTTGTAGGCATCAGCAAAGACACCTTGCTATCACCGGAAAAGTTTGGCGCCATTTTGCGAGAAAAACAAGTGAATGCCGTTTTTATCACAGTCGCCTTATTTAACCTGTATATCAGTGAACATCCTGATATTTTCTCCGGCCTAAAATATCTGTTTGTTGGCGGTGAAGCACAAGACCCCAATAAGATTCGCATGGCACTGGCAGCAAGTAATCCACCAACCTATTTCAGCAACATCTACGGGCCAACGGAAAATACCACCTACACATCCTGGTATATTATCAAAAACCTTCCGGAAAGAACCGCACGCATCCCCATTGGCGAGCCGATTGCCAATACCACGATGTATGTCTTGGATGAACACCAAAACCCGGTACCTGTTGGCCTGCCCGGTGAAATATATAACGGCGGTGACGGTATTGCCCTGGGTTATCTCAACAGGGATGAATTGACTGGCGAAAAATTCATGCCCGATCCATTTGTCAAAAACCCGGGCGCCATCATGTATCGAACAGGCGATATCGGCCGCTGGTTGGAAGATGGCAATATTGACATTATCGGCCGCGTTGATGACCAGGTCAAAATCCGTGGCTTCAGAATTGAACTGGGTGAAATTGACAATGCTATCGGACTGATTAGTGGTGTCGATAAACGTATCGTGATCGTGCGTGAAGACGAACCTGGGGATAAAACCATTGCCGCCTACATTGTTGCTGCAACGGATAATACCCTGGACGAAATCGAGTTTGCTCAGACTATTCGCAGTGAATTACAAACACATCTACCTGCTTACATGCTCCCAAAAGCTATTGTCATCCTGGCCAATTTACCCGTTAACAGCAATGGCAAAATCGATAAAAAAGCTTTACCCAAACCCGATCCCAGTCAGCTGCTGGGACAGGAGTATGTAGCCCCTCGAAACGATACTGAAGCCTCAATCGCAGACATATGGTGTAACATCCTTAATATTGAAAAAGTGGGTATACATGACAACTTTTTCGAGCTGGGCGGCCACTCACTGATGGCAACGCGAGTTATTGCTCATTTGCGTGAAAAATTTAATTCAGAAGTAGCCTTAAGAGCTTTTTTTGAATCTCCCACCATCGCCGGTTTAGCCACAGAACTTGTCCAGGCCAGTAGTCGGCAACTGCCCCCATTAGAGCCAACCGACCGCAGCCAGCCCCTACTGGCGTCCTTTGCCCAGCAACGAATGTGGATTATTGATCAGATTCAACCTGATAGCCCCATGTACAATATTCCACTTGCTCTACGTATTAGCGGCGAACTGGATATTGTTGCACTGGAGCGCGTATTTCAGCAGATTATACGGCGCCATGAAACGCTAAGAACTTCCTTTATTGAACAGGATGGTGACCCTTGCCAGGTGATCCATGACTACTCGGATTGGACATTACCGGTCTTTGAGCTGGAAAATAATGACGAGTTAATTCTACAACGCGCTCATGCCTTTTTGCTGGCCCCCTTTAAACTGAATGAAGGCTCTTTGTTTCGCGCACAATTACTCAAGCTTAGCGGTGACAAACCCGCCTACGTTCTTCTGGTTTGCATGCATCATATTATCTCTGACGGTTGGTCAGTCGATGTATTCAGCCAGGAATTGGCAAGCCTTTATGCTGCATTCTCGACCGGTCTGGACTCCCCCTTGCCTCAGCTTGAACGCCAGTATGGCGATTTTGCCGTATGGCAACGCAGTTGGCTACAAGGCGATGAGCTCGAATGTCAGATCCATTATTGGCGCGAACAATTGCAAGGTGTTTCCACTCTGGAATTACCCACTGATTATCCCCGCCCACCCATGCTTAGCGCAGAGGGCCGCCGTGTACCTCTTCGCTTATCTGCACAGCTTAGCGACACGTTGCGCCAGCTCAGCCAGCAGCAGGGCTGTACCT
The DNA here is from genome assembly GCA_003353945.1 of Gammaproteobacteria bacterium. Classification (GTDB taxonomy): domain Bacteria; phylum Pseudomonadota; class Gammaproteobacteria; order Pseudomonadales; family PIVM01; genus PIVM01. Next base: position 32,523 of record PIVM01000009.1, on the reverse strand, counting down.
TGTATATGACACTACTGGCTGCTTTTCAAATTCTGCTGTCCCGCTACTGCAATGAAGACGACATTGCCGTTGGCAGCCCGATTGCAGGACGCCCTCATACGGCCACCGAACCGATGATCGGTTTCTTCGTCAATACGCTAGTGATGAGAAACCAGATCGATAGAAACTATTCTTTTGCCGACTTTTTGCAACAAGTCAAAACGAACACACTGGAAGCATATCGCCACCAGGATCTCCCTTTTGAAAAACTGGTTGAAGAACTGCAGGTTCCGCGCAACCTCAGCAATACACCTTTGTTTCAGATATTGTTTGTATTAAACAATATCGGGCAACCCGGTAATACCCCTGCTGATGTAAACCTCGGCAATTTGCAACTGACAGCATTGTCCAATGACGACAATCCCGATACGCCCAGCGCTGCCAAATTCGATCTTGATATGGCTCTGGTTGATGACACTGACGGCATCTACGGTAGCATTGAATATCGCTCAGCACTGTTCGATCAGCGACGCATTGAGCGCCTGTGCAGTCATTTTATACAGCTACTGGAGTCCATCAGCCGCAATACGGACGATCCCATTTACACGCTGAACATGCTCGGTAAGAATGAATACGATGAGCTGACAAAAAATAGAAACGGTCCACCGGCAACTATCCCCAAGCTCAACGTTCATCAACTTTTTGAGCAACAGGTTACGAAAACTCCAGACAATATTGCCGTGGTATGCGGCGAACAACAGCTCAGCTATCAAGCGCTCAATCAACAAAGCAACCAATTGGCGCATTACTTAATCAGCCTGGGCGTTGCACCGGGAACTCGTGTCGGCATCTGCCTGGCACCATCAATCAACATCCCAGTCGCCATTCAGGCCGTCATAAAATGTGGTGCGGCCTATGTCCCAATGGACCCTCACTATCCGGATGAACGGCTGACCCATATGATGGACAATGCCGATATGGCGGCACTGATCACGCAATCAAGTTTGCAGGGACGTTTTACAGACAGCGCTAAGCAGATTGTTAGCATTGATCAATCTGTCTCGCAGATCCAAACACAAGCAAGCCACAACCCTGACATCCCGATCAGCCCTGATGATTTGTTATATGTGGTTTACACGTCGGGCTCTACCGGCAAACCCAAGGGAGCTGGCGTTCGCCATCGTAATGAAGTCAATCTACTGCAATGGTATCTCGAAGAATATGGTATAGATGCCTCTGAACGAGTGCTGATTATCAGCGCCTTTGGTTTTGATTTAACCCAAAAGAACCTCTTCGCTGCACTCTGCTGTGGTGGGCGTATTGTGTTTGTTGACTGCGAGTATTATGACTATCACATGATTTTGGACACACTGCAACGTGAGCAGATCAGCCTGCTGAACTGCGCCCCCAGTGCATTCTATCCGCTGGTAGAAAACAGTCACAATGCCAGCGAACTCAGCAGTCTGCGCATGGTGTTATTCGGCGGTGAATCTATCCGCATGGATGCTTTGCAACCATGGATTGAGCAAGCCGATTTTCAGTGCAAGATCAGCAATATGTATGGCCCGACTGAATGCACCGATATCGCCACCATCTATACCCTGGGCAATCCGCAACAGTTTATTGGCCAGACCGTTCCAATCGGAAAAGCCATTAGCAATGTCCAGCTATACGTACTCGACGAAAACAGGCAGTTGGTTCCCGACGGCATTACAGGTCAATTGTGTATCGGCGGCGCTGGGGTGGGCATCGGTTACCTCAATAACCCGGCCATAACGGATCAAGTGTTTATTGACAATCCTTTTGGGGAAGGCAAGCTGTATTTTACTGGAGACTTGGTCCGTTGTAATTGCAATAACGACAACGACGGTCTGCTGGAATTCGTTTCGCGTGTTGATGGGCAGGTTAAGATTCGTGGTTTTCGTATTGAGCTGGGTGAAATAGAAAGCCAGATTGCACTGCATTCTGATGTCAAGGAGAGTGTAGTCAATGTCATTGAAACGACTGAAGGTAATCCTGCACTGATTGGTTACTACACACTGACGGATCAGGCTCTCAGCCTCGACCCTCAACAATTTGCTCAGGAACTGCGTAACACCCTCAAGCAGTCTCTACCAGACTACATGGTTCCAGTGACATTTATCGCCATCGAGTGTATTCCGCTTAGCGCCAATGGCAAAGTCAACCGGGAAGCACTTCCCGCACCGCAACGGCATCAATTAGCAACGTCGGAATATTTACCGCCCAACACCGAAACAGAAAAGACTCTATGCGCTGTTTGGCAGGATCTGCTGGGTATTGATAAAGTCGGTTTGCGTGATAATTTTTTCGACTTGGGCGGCCACTCGCTATTGGCCATCAAGGTGAACAATCAATTAAGAGAACATCTGACAATTGAACTACAGTTGTCCATTATTTTTGAAACCACAAACTTGGAAGAGTTAGCTAACCATATAGATAACTTACTCTGGGCCAGACAGGGCAATGACAATATCAACACATCAGATGACAGTGATGACCGAGAGGAATTTGAATTATGAGCAGTGTTGTGCAATTGATATCGGAGCTGCGCAAACTCGACATCAAACTGTATCTTGAAAACGGCAAACTAAAGGTCAATGCCCCCAGCGGCGCTTTGACAGATGAAATCAAATCGCAACTGAAGGCACAGAAAAACAGCATTATTGAGCTTCTTAGTCAGGCGACACAAGACAGTTCCGAAAGCAGTTCTATTCCTGTGGCTGATAGATCGGCGCAGTTACCGCTCTCTTTTCAGCAACACCGACTCTGGGCACTCGATCAGTTACAACCCAATTTAACTGCTTACAACATGCCGCTGGCCGTTCGATTGAAAGGAGCAATTGATACCGGTGCAATGCGAGAGTCCTTTGATTTACTGACACAGCGTCATGAAATCCTAAGCGCTTGCTATGCTGATGAAGAAGGTGTCCCCTTTCATGTCCTGCAAGCTCTCGAAAAAAGCTGTCTGCAACTGGAAGATGTCAGCACAGAATCAGCTGCAGGCATGGATGACACCGTACAACAGCTCGCCTTGCAAGAAGCATCCCAATCCTTTGATTTGACAAAAGCCCCCTTAATTCGCGCACGGCTCATCAAACTGGCGGACAACGATCACCTCTTATTGGTCACCACCCACCATATTGTAGCCGATGGCTGGTCGATGGATATTCTGCTAAAGGAATTTACCACCATCTACGCCAGCCTAAGTGCTGGTTTGCCTCCACAGTTGGCAGAGTTGCCCATCCAATACATTGATTTTTCCTCCTGGCAACGACAGTGGCTGGAATCGGATGAAGCCAAACAACAATTGGCATATTGGAACAAGAAGCTTAAACAGCCTCCCAAGCTGTCGGCCTTTCCCACTGACCGGCCCAGACCTGAACAACAAACCTTTGCCGGTGATATTCACAGCTTTACTATCAACGCATCACTGACAGAAAAAATCAAACAGCTCGCCAATCAGCAGAACGCTTCGCTGTTTATGACTCTGTTGACAGCTTACCAATTATTACTGGCCCGCTATAGCGGACAGGATGATATCTGTGTCGCCATCCCACATGCCGGTCGTGACCGTCAAGGCACTGCTGATCTGCTCGGTTTTTTTATTAATGTGATGTGCTTGCGCAGTGATCTTTCCGGCAACTGCCGTGTTACTGAGCTGATTCAGCGTGTGCGCGAATCAGCTCTGGAGTGTTTTAATCACTCAGATATTCCGCAAGAAATGATTCTTGATCAGCTAAAAATCGAGCGGCATCCCGCCTACCCACCACTGGCCCAGGTTGGCTTCACTCTGCAAAATACGCTTAGCAGCACTAACACCGATCCTCAACAGTTTGGTAACCTGACCCTGCAAGCGGTGAGTACTGAAAGCCATACTGCTAAATACGAAATGATCCTGTTTGCCACCGAAAGGGAAGGCGGGCTGGACATGTTAATTGAATATAAAACTGACCTGTATGACAAAACAACCATAGAACAACTCTCGCGCCATTTCGTTCTGCTGCTTGAAAAAATGGTGGCCAACCCGCAGCAGTATATTGACACCATTAATTTGCTTGAGGGCGACGAACTCTATGCTGCTTTGAATCTATGTCCAGATCAAGTAGAAGAAATCTGGCCATTAACGGCAACCATCAAGGATATATACCTGGCCCAAGTTATTAATCCCGACACTAAAATGAACAGCCTGGGTCAGTCTATACAGTTTAATTGCAATATTGACACGCAATTAATGAAAGACACTATCCAGTCACTGATCGACCACACACAAACCTTGCGAACCAGTTTTGTGCCCTGTACAGCAGCCTATGGTGATGTCGCATACATGGCTGTTTATCAGCAACGTGATATTCAATTTACGGTAAACGATCTCAGTGATCGCAATCTACCGGATGATGCGATGCGCGAGCACATTGATGACATAATATATTGCACCTATGACATACACAGTAACAAGCTCTATCGATTTGAATTAATTAAACGGGCACCACAGCAATGGGTGCTAGTATTAATCACCAACCATACTCTGTTTGACGGCACGACCCTGTCCTCTTGTTTAAAGCAGATTATGGACAATTATCTGGCGCGCTGCCGCCAACAACCGGAACAGTTTATCGAAAACCGTTTCGATAAGTATGTTGAGTTATCCCGCCAGCAGTTTGATACCGCAGGAAGCCTTGCTTTTTGGCGTGAACAGTTCTCCACAGTTGAACCTTTAAGTTATGCGGCACCCCTGTCAACAAAAACGGCAGGACAATTTGGCAGCCGTCATTTTCAAATTGATTCTGCACATTTGCAGTCAATCAGCGACTATTGCCAGCAGCACAATCTTTCGGTACCGCGTTATTTCAAAGCACTGTTCGGCATTCTGATTCACAAGTACTGCCGCTCTGAAGCAGACTTTCAGTTACGTGACACGCTGGCAGGACGCCCCAAAGGTCATGAAGAAACCACGGGGTGCTATCATCGACTAGTACCTTTTATTTTCAAACATGCACTGTTTGACAAGTCCGCAACATTACAGGATCTGTTTGACCATACCATCAGTTATGTTCAAGAAATTAAGGCTTACTCACAGATCTCCCTGATCGCTCAACGTCAATTAGCAGCGCAGGAACCGCTCGGTTTTATTTATAATTATTACGCCTTCGATAATTTAGTGGATTTTGATGATCAACAGGTTGAACTGAAAGTACGCGGCCCCATCGAAGTGGACAACCAGGTTCAGCTGATCATTGAAAAGATAGGACCGCAGCTATACGCACATTTTCATTTCCCCACCCATGCTTTCGACGAGCTTAATTTTCTGGAACGCCTGAACAGTTTAAGTCAGCAGGTATTGGCTGGCGCTGAAAAGATTGGCGATTTATTGCTGACACTGCCCGATGAACGTGACGCGCTACTCACACAAGTCAGACAAACTGACATACAATACAGTACGTCTTCAGTTAAAGCCTTGATCGAGCAACAGATTGAACGGACGCCGGAACATATTGCCGTCATTGCTGGCGACCAACAGCTCAGCTACGACGAACTCAACCAGCGCGCCAACCAACTTGCACATTATTTAATAACACAGCAGCAAGTTGGCAGTGACTCATCAGTGGGCATCTGCCTGTCTGCGGGCATTGATTTCATGGTGGCTCTGCTGGCGACAGTCAAAACCGGCGCCACCTATATTCCCATGGATGCCAACTATCCACGTGAGCGCCTCGCTTATATGCTCTCGGATTCCGGCGCCCGTGTATTGCTGACCGAATCCTGTTTGCAGGATCGACTACCGGAGCACGCTGCAACAATTTATGTTGATCAGGGTGAGCAGAGCATCTGGCCTGGCATTACAAACAACCCGACAAACAATCCAGACGCTGATATAAAACTGGATGATCCGCTTTATATGATTTACACCTCGGGTTCCACTGGACGTCCAAAAGGTGCCGTTGTCAAACAACGTGGCGAGCTTAACCTGCTGCAATGGTATACACGTGAGTTTGCATTTGAAAGCCATGACCGGGCACTGATCATCAGCGCCATTGGTTTTGACCTTACCCAGAAAAATCTGTTTGCACCGCTGACCGCTGGCGCCGCTGTCGTATTTCCTGCAGACGATAATTATGATGACCAGCTTATTCGGGAAACCATCGACCAGCATCAGGTCACGTTGATCAACAGCGCACCCAGTGCCTTCTACCCCTTAGTTGAAAACGCCAAGGATTTTGCTCAGTTCAAGTCTTTGCGTCTAGTCCTGTTTGGCGGCGAATCCATCCGCATTGAAAAATTATTACCCTGGCTGGAAGACAAAACCTGTGTCGGCCGGTTAGTCAATATGTATGGACCAACCGAGTGCACAGACATTGCCACCTTCTATCGGGTGGTACAACCGGATGCATTTGTTCATCGCCCGATTCCGATTGGCAAAGCCAATGACGGCGTGCAGCTATATGTGCTGGATCAGGACTGGGAACTGGCACCTCCCGGTGCACCAGGAGAATTGGCTATCGGTGGCGAAGGTGTCGGCTGTGGCTATCTGGATAAACCGGAGCTGACCGAAAAAGCGTTTATTGATAATCCTTTTGGTGACGGCAAGCTCTACTTAACTGGCGATCTAGTGCATCAACTTTCCGATGCCAATCTGGAATTTATTGGCCGCATTGATTTTCAGGTCAAACTGCGTGGACTGCGTATCGAGCTGGGTGAAATTGAATATGCCCTGCGTCAACTCGAAGGTGTGACCGACGCGCTGGCAATGGTCATTAGTGAAAAACTGCTCGCCTATATCACCTTGTCAGAAGGCAAAGAAACACCCGCAGACTGGCGCACTCAATTGGGCGATTATCTACCCGAATATATGGTACCTCAGGCAGTGATCGGCTTGTCTGAATGGCCACTGACGCCCAATGGCAAAATCGATCGTACTGCACTGCCAGCACCGGACTTTGACGCCAGCGGAGGTGTACAATATGTCGCCCCCAGAACCGACACTGAACAAACACTGGCGTCAATCTGGCAGGACATCCTGGCCGTTGACAAGGTGGGCGTTCACGATAACTTTTTCCATTTGGGTGGACACTCCTTATTGGCAACCCGGGTTGTAGCTCGCATCCGCGACGCACTGGATATCGATCTGCCGATCAGAGAGTTTTTTGAAACGGCGACTATTGCATCACTGGCACAACGCTTATTGGAGGGCGGTCATCAACGGCAATTGCCAGCAGTCACCGCCGTTGACAGAAACAGCATTGCCGCAGAAGACCTGCAGCTCTCTTACGCCCAGCAACGCCTGTGGATCATTGATCAGATTGATCCAGGCAGCCCGATGTACAATATCCCGTTTGCTCTGCGCCTATCGGGTAATCTGCAGGTTGAGGCAATGCAACAGGCCTTTGCTGATATTGTTGCGAGACATGAAACACTGCGCACCACCTTTGCAGTTCACAATGACCAGCCTCATCAACGCATTCATGAGGCTGATTTCTGCCAGCTCGCCTGCTTTGATATTCACGATGACGAAGTTGCCCTGCAACAGCGCGCCATCAATTTTATGATGTCATCGTTTAACCTTGAACAAGGCCCCTTGTTCAAGGCAGAGCTGTGGCGTTTAAGCCTGCAGGACGAACCCGAATATGTCTTGATGATTAACATGCATCACATCATTTCCGATGGTTGGTCCGTCAATATCATGCTGCGCGAAATGATGATGCTGTACCAGGCGCACTGTCATGGCCAATCATCACCCCTGCCGGAACTGGCTGTGCAATATGCCGACTTTGCACTTTGGCAGCGCCAGTGGTTACAGGGCGATGTGCTGGAGCAACAGATTCAATACTGGCGCGAACAACTCAATAATGTGCCCTTGCTGGAATTGCCCAGCGATCTTTCGCGTGCGGCCGTGCTGGATCCACAGGGTCGCCTGCTGCACTTCAGCATAAACGCTGATTTGCACGGCAAGCTGTTGAGTTTAAGTCAACAACGCGGCGTCACCTTGTTTATGACGTTACTGAGCGCCTTTCAGATTTTATTGCATCGCTACAGCGGACAGGACGATATTACGGTTGGCAGTCCCATCGCCAACCGAACCCGCCACGAACTCGAATCCATTATCGGATTTTTTGTTAATACCCTGGTATTGCGCAGCTTTATCGACCCGGAGCAGAGTTTCAACACTCTGCTTGAAAAGGTAAAACAAACGACATTGACCGCCTATCAAAATCAGGACGTTTCTTTCGAGCGACTGGTCGATGAACTGAATGTGCCGCGTTCACTCAGTCATACACCGCTTTTTCAAGTGATGTTCATGCTGCAGAATCTGGGCGATGCCAGTACACAAGCGGATATCGATGATGTCGACATGGGAGATCTGCAGGTTTCACCCCTGCTTGGCGCTGATACTGATGAGGACAATGTCACCAATGCCAAGTTCGATCTAACCCTATCCATTACCGAATCAGATGACGGTCTGAACTGTGTACTGGAATACCGTACCACACTGTTTGAACGCCAAACCATACAGCGCATGGTGGACCACTTCCAACGTTTGCTACAAAGCATCGTCAACAACCCTGAGCAATCCATCGCCACACTGCCATTGTTGCCGGAAGCAGAGATTCGACAACAACTGTTCGACTGGAACCAGACCCTGGCGGATTACCCACGACAAAAATTACTGCATGAACTTATCGAAGAGCAGGCAGAACTTAACGCCAACGCGGCTGCCATCAGCTTTGCTGGTCAAACCATGTCTTATGCCGAACTCAATACAGCGGCCAACCAACTGGCAAGGCACTTGCGTAATCACCACGAACACACAGACCGCCTGATTGGGGTCTGCCTTGAACGCTCTAACGAAATGGTAATTGCGCTTCTGGCTGTACTGAAAAGTGGTTGCGCCTATGTCCCCATTGATCCTGAGTACCCGCAGGAGCGAACCGAATACGTTATCGAAAGTGCACAATTGGCGGTCCTGATCACACAGCAATCGCTGTTGGACCGCTTGCCCAAAGAGGGCGTGACACTGATCTGTGTCGATAGCGAAGCGCCGGCCATTGCCAAGCAAGAGCGCGGCAATCTCAGTATCAGACCAGAAGCTGAGCAACCGATGGCCTATACCATCTACACCTCCGGCTCTACTGGCAAACCCAAGGGTGTTGCCATACCTCAACAGGCTTTTGTCAATTTTCTCTATGCCATGAAAGAGAGTCTGGCAATGGACCAGCACGATATCTTGTTGGCAGTCACCACGCTGTCCTTTGATATTGCCGGACTGGAACTGTTTCTGCCGCTGCTGCTGGGCGGCAAGGTGGTCATCGCCAGCCGTATGGATGCGATGGATCACCAAGCACTGACGACATTATTGAATGAACAACACATCAGTGTGCTACAGGCCACACCGGCCACCTGGCATATGCTGGTCAACAGTGATTGGCGCACCTCACGGTCATTGAAGGGCTTATGTGGTGGCGAACCACTGCCACCACGTCTGGCCAATGAATTGATCGATCGTGGCGTTGATCTTTACAATATGTACGGCCCCACAGAAACCACCGTGTGGAGCACGGTGTATCATTTACCCGGACCGATAGCCGGCAACAATGTCTCGATCGGCACAGCCATTGCCAATACTTCTCTGTTTATTCTCGACAGCCATCATCAGCCCGTGCCCATCGGGGTAAGCGGTGAATTGTGGATTGGCGGTGACGGCGTTGCCTTTGGTTATCTCGGACGTGATGATTTAACCAGTGCCGCCTTTATTGACAGTCCCTTCCGCGAACTCGATCCCACCGATAGCGAGCGTATTTATCGCACAGGCGATATGGCTCGCTATCTGTCTGACGGACGACTCGAATGCCAGGGACGCATTGACAATCAGGTCAAAGTGCGCGGCTATCGTATCGAACTTGGTGAAATTGAAACCGTATTGAACAAACACCCCGCTGTGCGTGAAGGCGTGGTGCATACCAGCAAAGGTGATGATGACAACGCCATTCTGGTCGGCTATGTCGTTTCTCACGATGAGGCAGTCAGTGCAGAAGTGCTGCAGGAGCACCTGCGTCAATCGCTTCCCGACTATATGGTCCCGGGTGTTTTTCTTTTCCTCGACGCCATGCCCTTAACACCCAACGGTAAGGTCGACAGGAAGGCCTTGCCCAAACCCGATCAAAGTCAACAAAAACGTAGCGAATATATTGAACCGCGCAATGAAACAGAAAGCGCCATCGCCTCCATCTGGGCCACGATCATTGGGATAGGCCAGGTTGGCGCCACGGATAATTTTTTCGAACTCGGCGGTCACTCACTGCTGGCCACTCAAGTCATCGCTCGCCTGCGCGAACAGTTTCAACTCGATATTCCACTCAAGGTATTATTTGAAGCACCCACTGTTGAAGGACTGGCTGCAGCCATTGAAACGCAGGAGCATAAAGGTTTATCGATACCTGCCATCAAGCCAGTCAATCGCAATCAGGTATTGCCTCTATCCTTTAATCAGCAACGTCTGTGGTTTTTCCAACAACTCGACCCGCAAAGTGCTGCCTATAATATGCCAGCCGCATTGCGAATAACGGGTGAACTGGACAGCGATGCGCTTCGACACGCCTTTGCACAATTGGCGATGCGTCATGAAATATTACGCACTTCGTTTATACAAAACGAAGCCGGGGAAACCCAACAAGAAATCCACTCCCTGGATAGCTGGGATTTGCCAGTTGAAGACCTGATCCACCTAGCCGGTGAGGAACGCGATCAAGAGGTAACCCGATTAAGTACTGAAATGGCATCCAGTGCCTTTGATTTATCCCAGGCACCACTATTAACAACCTCCTTGTATAAAACGGCCGACAAAGAGTATCTGCTGCTGGTCAATATGCATCATATTATTTCAGATGCCTGGTCTCTGGGCGTGATGCTTTCTGATTTGTCTGCCTTCTATCAGGCAGCTAAAAGCAGACAAGCGGCATTGCTAGCGCCCCTGCCAGTGCAATACGCCGATTACGCCTATTGGCAGCATCATGTATTGCAGGGTGAGATACTCGAAGAACAATTACAGTACTGGTTAGACACATTGCGCGGTGCGCCAAAACTGCTCAACCTGCCGACAGATCGCCCCCGTCCGGCCACCCAGTCCGGTCGCGGCGCCTACCATCGTTTTAGCATTGGCGCAGAACTGATGGGTATGATTCGCGACTTCAGCAAAACGCATAATATAACACCCTTTATGACCATGCTGTCGGCCTACCAGTTATTGCTATCACGTTATGCGAGCCAACGTGATATCTGTGTTGGCATTCCTATCGCCGGGCGTAATCAACGCGCGCTCGAAGGACTGATCGGCTTTTTTGTTAACTCACTGATCGTCAGAACCGATTTATCGGACAATCCCACCGTGTCGCAGTTAATTGATGATGTCAAAAACGGCGTATTGGGAGCGTTTAATCACCAGGAGTTGCCAGCAGAACAAGTGGTCGATGCACTCGGTGTCGAGCGTAGCGCAGCCTACAATCCAATTGCCCAGGTCGGCTTTAATTATCAGCCCGAGATGGGATCACAGAACCGGGTTGTATCTGAAGAATTAAGCATTGAGTTGCTCGAATCAGATGAAGTCACCGCCAAATACGACATGATCTGGACCTTCAATGAAAGTGAACAGGAGATCCTGGCCTCTATAGAGTATGCCTCCGACCTGTTTGATGCGACCACCCCGGCACAAATGGCTGAACACTTTCAGCAACTGTTGCAACACATGCTACAGGATGTTGATCGCCCGATTAATGCCGTGCCGATTTGCCCAACTGATTCGCTGTTTCAGTTACTTGCACTGGACAGACAGCAATTTGAAACATTGCTTCCGATGACCGCCATGCAACAGGATCTTTTCCTGGATGGCATCATCAACCCGGACAATCAGCGCAACTACCTCGGCGTCACCATTGATTTGCACGCGCCTTTTCGAATCGATCTTTGGCAGCAAGCACTTGACCATGTTGTCAGTCATGAACCGGTTTTACGAAGTCGTTTTATTGGCAACGAAACGCCTTGGCTGGATGTCGCATACCAAGCGGTTATCAAAGCCGAGCACCCCAACAGTCGGGTCATCGCAGAAACATTGCCCCCCGCGGGCCCACCTGACAGTGATGCCTTCCGTCAACAGCTTGAAGCCCTGGTCTATCAACCTTACCAGCACAACGAAGCATTGTTCAGAATCAAGTTGTTTCCCTATTCTGATGACCACATCGGCATTCTCACCTGCGCCAATCATGCGCTGTGCGATGGTATCGCGGTGGCCAGTATCAACTATAAAATCGCTGAAATTTATCAGGAACTGTTAAAAGGCACGGACCTGAATACCTTGCAGCAAGAACCGTCTAATAACGATGCATTTGCCAAGTATATCGATTTCAATCGCCATCATTTTGATAGCCGGGATGTACAGCAATTCTGGTCTGAACAAGCACTGCAAGTTGAACCCCTCAGCCCCTTCGTGCCGGCAAGCAAAGCGGCTGGCCCCGGTCAATACATTCAACTTGAACGCCATGTTGACGACGCTCACTGGACCTCTATCAAAAAATTCTGCCTTAAAAAACGCACAACTCCGGGTTTATATTTCAAGGCACTTTATTGCCTGATGTTAAAAGTGTATTGCAACAACCACGAAGGCTTCTATTTTAATGAAATCCTCACGGGTCGCCCCAAGGGCCATGTGTTGACACTGGGTTGTTATTTTCAAGGAACCCCTTTTATTGCCACTGCCGACATTTTGCAGGCTTCTGGCTCTATCGATGAGCTGTTGCACTATGTCAGCAACTACCGAGCAAATAGCGAAGCCTATGAAAACCTGTCCAATTCCGCTCAGCGCCAGGCATTGGGTTCAGGTCGCGCCCAGGTGATCTACAACTTCTATGGCCTAAGTACAGCGTTTGAAATTGCAGGCACACTGGCACCGGGTAAATTAATTATTCCGCGTATGCAGGACTGCATTAATTTTATCGGTCAGCAATCGGAAAAAGGACTCGATTTAATTCTCGGTTATTCCGACAACGTATTTGATGACTACCAGTTTATTGACCGCTTGCTGTCACTGAGCCGACAGATTATTGACAAAGGCGTAGAGACACTCGGTGACCTGACGTTTGTTTTTCCTCGCGAAACCGTTGAGCTGCTGCCCGCACCGACGACAAGCAGCTACTCTGCCAATTCGGTGATAGCGCTGATCGAAGCACAGATTGAACGCACACCGAATAATATCGCCGTCATCGCCGGCACTCATCAATTAAGCTATATCGAATTAAATCAACGCGCCAACAAACTTGCTAATTATCTCATCGAAGAACTACAAGTCGGTCGCGGCACGGCCGTTGGCCTGTGCATGAGTGCTGGCATTGATTTTATGGTGGCATTGCTAGCCACTATTAAAACCGGCGCGATTTATATTCCCATGGATGCGAACTATCCACGTGAGCGTCTCGCCTACATGCTGAGCGATGCCCGTGTTAAAGTTCTGCTGAGTGAGGCGTGTCTAAGCGAACGCTTACCGGAACATGACAATACCTTTTATCTGGATCAAAGCGAGCAGAGCCTGTGGTCCGGGATTGAAAACTACTCCAGCAGCAATCCGGCAGTGGATATCGGCCTGGATAATATGCTATACCTCATCTACACCTCAGGCTCTACCGGTCGCCCCAAGGGTGCCGGTGTGAAACAGCGCGGTGAGGTGAATTTGCTGCAGTGGTATTGCCGCGAATTCAATATCACAGAAAAAGACCGCTCATTGATTATCAGCGCCATTGGCTTTGACCTAACACAGAAAAATCTCTTTGCCGCCCTTACCGTGGGTGGCGCCGTGGTATTTCCAGAAAGTGACGGCTACGATGATCAGCTGATTCGACAAACAATTGCACAGCATTCGGTGACCTTGCTTAACAGTGCACCCAGTGCCTTTTATCCCTTGATAGATAATTTTGAAGGATATGACGAGCTGGCCACCCTGCGACTGGCATTGTTTGGCGGCGAACCCATCCGTATGGAAAAACTACTACCCTGGCTGCAGTCAGATAAATGCATTGGCCAGATTGTGAATATGTACGGTCCAACGGAATGTACCGATATTTCCAGTTATTATCGAGTGGAACAACCCGATCAGTTTATCAACCAACCGATTCCCATTGGTAAAGCCAACGTGGGTGTTTCGCTATACGTTGTTGACCATGAAAACCATTTGGTACCACCCGGCGTACCCGGCGAATTGCTGGTCGGTGGTGAGAGCGTTGGTTTTGGGTATTTTGGTAAACCAGAGCTGACAAAAGAAGCCTTTATTGACTATCCCTTTGCGTTCGGCAAAGACAAGGCCACCGGAAAACTGTATCGAACCGGCGATATGGTCAGGCAACTCGAAGATGGCAATCTGGAGTTTATCGGACGTATCGACTTTCAGGTTAAACTGCGTGGTTTGCGCATTGAGCTAGGTGAAATCGAATACGCACTGCGACAACAGGATAATGTCAGTGACGCCCTGGCGCTGGTCAAAGACGATACGCTGATTGCCTATATGACGCTGATCGAGGGTGATCAGGCTCCCGCTGACTGGCGCTCACAACTGGCGGACTATCTGCCGGACTATATGATTCCACAGGCACTGCTCGGTCTTAGCGAATGGCCGCTGACACCTAACGGAAAAATCGACCGGGAAGCCCTACCCGATATCGGTGGCGGCGCGGGGGCAGACTATGTGGCACCCAGAACCGAGACGGAAGAAAAACTCGCCCTCATCTGGTCTGAAGTGTTGGGACTGGAGCAAATCGGCATACATGACAGTTTCTTTGATCTCGGCGGACATTCACTGACTGCAACACAAATTGCAGGCCGCATCCGCCAGCTATTTAATATCGACCTAGCATTGCGCGATTTGTTTGAAAGTACCACCATCGCTCAAATTGGAGCGCTAATCGACAACAAGTCTGGCCGGGCCGAACTTGTATTACCCCCCTTAGAACGTGCTCCACGAGATCAACAATTACCGGTCACCTATGCTCAACAACGCTTATGGTTTCTTGATCAACTGATCCCAGACAATGCGATTTATAACATGCCGATGGCATTGCGTATCAACGGAGCCGTAAACCTGAACGTACTACAGCAGACCTTTGATACCATTGTGCAGCGACACGAAGCATTGCGCACGACCTTTACTGAGGAGGACAACGAACCGTACCTGGTCATTCATGAGCACAAAACCTTTGATTTACCCATTACCGATCTTAGCGCTCTGCCAGCTTCAGAAAAGGAACAACAGGCTATCGCATTTGCTGAAGACAATGCGGGCACGCACTTTGACATAGAGACCGGTCCACTGTTTCAGGCACGGGTCGCCAAGTTGGCAGAAGATGAGCACCTGTTAGCGATTAATATCCACCACATCATCTCCGACGGCGATTCTCTTAAAGTGCTGTTTATGGAAATAGTACAACTCTACGCTGCCTTTAATAATGATCAACCTTCTCCACTGCCCGAACTGGCTGTGCAGTATACGGATTATGCCTACTGGCAACGTAGCTGGTTACAGGGTGATATGCTGGACAAGCAACTGGGATACTGGATCAATCAACTTCAAGGGGCACCGGATTTACTGCGTTTACCCACGGATCGACCACGACCCGACATCC
Organism: Gammaproteobacteria bacterium; assembly: GCA_003353945.1. Classification (GTDB taxonomy): domain Bacteria; phylum Pseudomonadota; class Gammaproteobacteria; order Pseudomonadales; family PIVM01; genus PIVM01. Next base: position 16,873 of record PIVM01000009.1, on the reverse strand, counting down.
AGACCTATAACGGTGCAATTTACCCGATCAAGGTACCGGCTGATCTTACCAGCAAACTGACCGCCATCAGCCAGGCGCAGGGCAGCACTTTGTTTATGACCACGCTGACCGCCTTTCAGATTCTGCTCGCACGTTATTCCGGTATGCACGATATCTGCACGGGCATTCCGCTGGTAGGTCGCACCGTGGCCGAAGTTGAACCGCTGATTGGCTTTTTTGTCAACTCACTGCTGATTCGCAGTCGATTTGATGAAAACCCCAGTCTGGCCGATGCCTTGCGTCATGTAAGACAAACCGTTCTTGACGCCTTTGCCCACGAACACGTACCCATTGAAATGACACTGCAAACATTGGGCGTAGAACGCACTCTGGCCTATCAACCCCTGGCACAAACCTCGTTCCAACTGCAGTCAGCCATTCAGCACCAGGGCATTGAAGATTTGCTGGCAGAGGAATTTGCCGGACTACAACTGAAACCTATGGTCTCAGACCAGGTGGTCGCCAAATGGGATATGACCGTCAATCTGGCCGAAATGCCAGACGGTAAACTCGGAGGGTCTTGGGAATACAACACCGATCTGTTTGACGAAAAAACCATTGCCACGATGGTTGAACATTACCTCAGGATACTGACGCAAATCTGTGAGGATCCCAGTATAGGCATCAACAGCTTTGCACTGGTTGATAAGGATGAATTGCACGGTTTATTAGCTGCCAGCAGCGACACTTACCGGGAAATCCTGCCGATTACCACCATGCAGAGAGATCTATACTTATCGAGCCTGACCAACCCGGACACACTGGAAAACAGCGTCGGTTACGCCTATGACATACATCTCGAACTGGACCTTGCCTTGTGGCAACAAGCTCTGCAGCAGGTATCTGACAGCTTTGCGATATTGCGAGCCGATGTTATTACCAGTGATCTGGCCTATACCGATGTCGCCTACCTGGGCATTGCCCGACAACGCGAGGTGGCGTTTGTTTATGAAGATCTAAGCGCGCAACAGCTCAACGAAGAATCCATCGAAGAACTGAAGCAGCAGTTTATTGTTCGCCCCTGGGATGTAAAAGCAGATTCTTTACTGCAATACGGCGTTATTAAAATCAGTGAGAGTCGCTTTATCACATTGATGTCCTTCCACCATATGTTACTGGACGGCGTAGCCGGTGAGGCACATCTGTGGAAAGCCATCGCAGTCTATGAAAGCCTGTTAAATGGCGAACCCTGCCCCCAGCAGGAAGATCTGCTTGGCGAGTATATCGCACAAAACCGTCAAACTTTCGATTCTACAGAAGTCACTGAATTCTGGCGTGAACGACTTCAATCCGTCGCAGCCCTGCAAATTCAAAATAATCTTCCCGAAGATACACAATGGCAGAAAAAGCACCTGGTGCTGAATGATGAAAAATTCAGTGCCATTAAAAAATTCTGTTTTCGCCAACGCATTACCCCCGCACTCTATTTCAAGTGTCTCTATGGTTTGCTGATACATTGGTATACGCGGGCCGATGGCGATGTTGTTCTCAATGAATTTGGCACGGGCCGCAACGCAGAACACAAAGAAACCATGGTTTGCTGCTACCAGGTAAACCCCTTTGTTATTCCGCAACAATACGCCTCCGTCCATGAGGGTGAGGATGATATCAAGGCCTTGTTTGCCTATGCCAAAGCATTTCAGGAAGAAACCCGAGACAGGCAGTGCTTATCCATATTTGCCTTACGACACATGGTGCCTCAAGGAGGCATTAACTTCAGTTATAACTTTATCGATTTTCTCGGTCACACGATTCCCATGCAAGGGCACGATTTTGATTTCAAACATGTCACGCCTCAAGCCGAAGGCAGTGTTGGTTTCGCAGTAAAAAATCTTCAAAACCAATTAAACTTGTACCTGGATTTTAATACTGCCTATTTTAATGACCTTCAATTTCTGGATCGGCTAATGCTGCTCAGCGATCAGTTAATCGCAGGCAAATCACAACTCGCCGAATTAAAATTGGTATTACCTCGCGAAGGACTGGAGCTGATCGCCAAAGCGCCTGACAAATTGAACGGCACTACCTACGATACGCCCCATTTTAATTCTGTTCAGGCAATGATTGAGGCGCAGGTGGAGAAAACGCCGCAAGCGACTGCTGTCATCTGCGGTCAAAAACAACTGAGCTATGCTGAACTGAACAACCATGCCAATCAACTCGCGCATTTTCTTATTGCCAAGGGCGTAACCGCCCAATCCAGTGTGGGCATTTGCCTTGGACGACGTATTGAGGTTCTGGTTGCTATTGTTGCCGTACTGAAAGCCGGTGGTATTTATATTCCAATGGATGCCAACTACCCGGACGAGCGCCTCAAACATATGCTCAGTGACTGCGACGCTCCGATTCTGATTACTGAAAGCTGCATGAGCGAACGGTTCAATCAATTGCTTGATGGTAGCCGTACCGAACCACTGAATATCGATCAACTCGACCTTTCTACGCAATCGGTGCTTAATCCTGATATAGATACCAGTGTCAAGACCAGACCTGAACACGGTATTTATATGATCTATACCTCAGGCTCCACCGGTCTGCCCAAGGGCGCGGGTGTCCTGCATCGCGGTGAAATCAACTTACTGGATTGGTATACGCGAGAGTTTGGCTTTAATGCTAAAGACCGCGCCTTAATTATCAGCGCGTTCGGCTTCGACCTGACTCAGAAAAACTTTTTTGCACTGCTTACGGTGGGTGGAACCGTCGTGCTTCCAGATGTGGAGCATTACGATGTGGAACGCTTCTTAGCCAATATCGAACAACATAAGATAACCGTGATCAATTGCGCGCCCAGTGCCTTCTACCCCTTGATTGAGATGGCACATGACACGACTCAGGCCGTTACCAGCCTGAACCATCTACGCCTACTGCTCTTTGGCGGTGAACCTATTCATTTGGGACAAATGAAGAAGTGGATCAATAGCGATGCCTTCTCAACTGAAATAGTGAATATGTACGGCCCGACCGAATGCACGGATATTGCAACTTACCATCGCATTGCCGATGCACCTGCGTTGCTGGCAGAAGATGCAACCCCGGCCATCCCTCTGGGACGCCCGAACAACAATGTGCAAATTTATGTGCTTAATGAAAACAATCAATTAGTGCCACCGGGCCTGCTTGGAGAACTGTGCATTGCCGGTCATAGTGTCGGCAGTGGTTATCACGACCAACCCGAATTAACCCAAGAAAAGTTCTTTGCCAACCCCTTTGGGGAAGGCCTGATGTATCGAACTGGCGATCTGGTGCGCTTCACCGACAATTCACTCACGCAATTAATGTATGTGGGCCGTATCGACTTTCAAGTGAAAGTTCGTGGCCTGCGTATTGAACTGGGTGAAATCGAATACACGCTACGTCAATTGGACAACGTTCAGGACTGCCTGGTCCTGGTCAAAGAAGACCTGATAATTGCTTACGTTGTCGGTGATGAGCAAGCCATCAATCAAATTGACTGGCGCAGCACATTGTCCAAGCACCTGCCGGACTATATGATGCCGAGCAATCTCCTTGCCCTGTCAAACTGGCCTTTAACACCCAATGGCAAAGTGGATCGTAATACCCTGCTGGCATTGGATACCGATCTTGAACATGACTACGTCGCTCCTCGCAACGACATAGAAAAGGCGATCGTCACCATTTGGCAGGAAGAGCTGGGACGGACTAAAGTCGGCATTCACGATAACTTTTTTGAACTCGGTGGCCACTCACTATTGGCCGTACGTCTGATCAATCAAATAGAAAAACAGTTTGATATCAATTTACCTTTGGCCTCTTTGTTTAAAGCTCAAACCGTGGCTGAATTGGCCAAACTGGTCAGCGGGGATATTGTTATCGATTGGTCCCCTCTGGTTCCGATAAAACCCACGGGCAGCAAAACGCCCTTATTTATTGTGCATCCAATGGGCGCGCTGGTGCTCTGTTACGAAAAACTGGCTAATCACCTTAGTGATGACATTCCAGTTTATGGCATTCAAGCCAGAGGTTTCGAACCCAATCAATACCCCTTTGATAATCTGCCAGATATGGCAGCCTATTACATCCAGGCCATCCGTGAGCAGCAACCCGAAGGCCCCTACTACCTGGCCGGCCATTCGATTGGTGGCGTTGTTGCCTGGGAAATGGCACGCCAACTGCTCGATGCTGGACAAGAAATTGCCTTTATCGGCTTATTAGACAGTCATCTACCCAACCGTACCCTGATGAAAACCCTGCAGGGAGACGCCAATCTGCTGAAACTCTTTGCGGATATCAATCTCGGTAATTTGGGATTAAATATTAAAGACATCAAACACCTGCCCAGAGATGAATTAATCAGCCAGGCAGTCGAAGCAAGCCAGGGAGCCATTAATTATGATTTTCTGGAAAATGCGCTAAGCATAATGAAGGGATTTCAGCAGATGCTGATGAACTACAAAGCACAACCATTACCGCTTGATGCCACACTTATCCGCGCCGAAGCAGCAACACAAAGTACGATGAGTCGTATTGGAAAGGCTTTATCCGTTAGCAAAGATACTTTGGGCTGGGAAAAACTGGTTCAGGGTTATTTGGACCTCCGCACAACAACGGGGGACCATAATGGCATGCTGCATGAACCTGATGTCGCGCAATTGGCCGCCACCTTAAATGCGGCTCTTGCAGCTGGAAAACGATAATGGAAGAAGCGTTGCCAATAGATACAGACAATGGATTACCCGAAAAACCCGGCTTAAGATCATTTACTTTTTTATTGGTCGGTCAAACAATCTCCTTGCTAGGAAATTCCCTGACCAGTTTTGGCCTGGGAGTGTGGGCTTATCAAAAAACAGGTGCTGTCACAGACTTTGCCATGATAGCCCTGGCAGCCAGTTTGCCGGCGGCATTCATTAGTCCCCTGGCCGGTACCATGGTTGACCGTTTCAACAGAAAAGCCGTTCTGTTGATAGGTCAAACATCCGCTGTGGTACTCACTGCCTCTCTGATGATTCTTTATTGGCTTGAATTTCTGCAAGTATGGCATATTGTACTAATTACTGGTCTGGCGGCCGTTTTCAATGCCTTTGTTCTGCCCGCTGTCACCGCTTCGATAACTATGTTGGTTCATACACACGAACTCCCCAAAGCTAACGGCATGCTGTCCCTGGCGCTTGGTGTCGTACAACTTTTGGCACCAGCGATTGCCGGAGCTTTACTGCTTAGCATCGGCCTAAAGGGTATATTCCTAATTAATCTAACAACGTTTTTTTTTGGAATTGTTGCGCTAATTATTACTCCAATTCCTCAACCCCCTCATGTCTCTGACAACAAAGAAAGCAAAGATAATCTAATAAAATCAATGTCTTTTGGCTGGAACCACGTTCGACAACGCAAGGGAATGGTCGGCCTGTTATCATTGCATGCCGCACTCGCTTTCAACATTGCCGCCATAGGCATGCTGATGACTCCTATGGTTTTAGGCTTTACCGATGCAGCAGGACTTGGCATGATTGCCTCTATATCCGGCTTGGGCATGGTACTGGGTAGTATATTAATCATGGCCTGGGGTGGACCCGACCGGAAGATTTTTGGCGTATCCGGTGGTGCGATGGTTGTCTGCATTGGCTTAATACTGATGCCAATCCAGCCTTCCGTTGCTTTTGTGGCACTGGGTGGGTTACTGATTATGGTCGCCTTTCCTGTGTCTACCGCCTGTAACCAGGAAATATTCCAACGTAAGATTGCCAGCGACGTGCAAGGCAGAGTATTTGGCTTAAGAGCTTTTATTTGTGGCATCACTGCACCACTGGCGATTGTGCTGGCAGGTCCCCTGGCAGATGGCTTCTTTGAACCCAACATGCTCCCCGATGGCGTGTGGGCCGAATCCCTGGGATTGATTTACGGTACGGGACCTGGGCGTGGTGTGGCTGTCATGATCTCCAGCATGGGAATCATAAGCTCATTCGTGGTTCTGGCAGCCATGGCATCACCCAATATAAGGCGTATTGACTTGACGCTGCCAGACTTGAATCAACCCTCTACGCCAACGGATAACAGTAGAGTACAAGTAGAAAATTCGTGACAGGATTTCATGAAACTATACAATGAAAAACTATATAATGAAGACATTAAGCCTAAGGCTGTGGGGTGGTTAGTACTTGCTCCTCGGGAGATTGTTGTAAAAGGTTTATAATATGCGCAAAATAACAACAAATAGCGCGGTTCTATCCACAATGACCCGTCGTAAATCGCAATTAGCGAAAAATCCCTGGTTTATCACCGCCAAGCCGGTCTCCAACCCAAGTCTGCGTTTGTTCTGCTTTTGTCATGCAGGCGGCAGTGCAACCGTGTTCCATCAATGGCATCAACGACTTCCTTCGGACATTGAGGTATGCGCCATTCAATACCCTGGGCGAGGTCATCGCATCAGTGAAGCATTGATCGATGATTATGATCAAATGGTAGAATCCATTACAGAGGGCATTCAAAGCAAACTCAACCAGCCGTTTGCTTTTTTTGGTCATAGCATGGGCGCTATGTTAAGTTTTGGCGTCGCACGTCGACTACGTGACCAAGGATTACCCTTGCCCTGCCACCTACTCTTATCAGCCAGCCGCGCTCCGCAGTTTGAACTGGGCCGTGAACCACTGCACAATCTTGCCAAACCAGAATTTATTGAGCGCTTGAAACAGCTCAATGGCACTCCCGCTGAAGTGCTGGAACACGCAGAACTGATGGAAATGATGGAACCAATTCTTAGGGCCGATTTCAAAATCGTAGAAACGCGCGTTTATCAGGAAACACAGCCCTTAGAAATGCCTTTTGCTGTTTTTGGTGGCAAAGAAGATAGCAGGGTGAACACAGACTACCTGCAGGGCTGGCAGCAACATACGAACGCTGGTTTTTGGCTACAATTATTTTCAGGGGATCATTTTTACTATTTACAACAGCCAAACCCACTACTGAAACAAATAACAGATTTGTTGTGCCTGACACCCCGATTTGCACCGATAAATACAGGTCATTGACGACCGCTATCCGAGTAAGATAATGAAACTACCAGACTTAAAACTAAGACGAAAACTGAACCTAAGAGTTATTATTCCAGCAAGCATATTGATTGGCGGTTTGCTTGTTGTCTTTTTCCTTTTATCTTCCGGCCCAAAACTCCAACCCAAGCCCAAGAAGGTCAAGCTTCCCAACGTAGAAATTATGACCGTCAAAGAGGAAACAATCACTATTCCCGTACATACGCGAGGTGTCGTCAACCCTGCAACTCAAATCCAAATAACGTCTGAGGTCAACGGCAGCGTTATTGCCATTTCGGAAAAACTATCAAACGGATCCTTTTTTCGAAAAGGCGACTGGCTACTGAGAATTGATCGCAGTCATTATGAAATGGAACTGGAAAAAGCTCAGGCACAAGAAGCAAAAGCGAAACTGCATTTACTCAAAACCAAAGCCAGCATTCGCAGTGGCAACATTGAGGGCATTAGTGTGAGCCGCCGTTCAGAACTGGCGAAAGGTATTCCACAGTTACGAGAAGCAGAAGCTCAGTATGATGCGTCAAAATCTGCCGTCAGGCTCTCTCGAAAACAACTGGAAAAAACCAAGATTGTGGCACCTTTCGATGGACGAGTGCAGAAGAAACTGATCGACATTAAGGAATTTGCCGCCGCTGGCAAACCCATTGCTCAAATCTATTCAATTGACAAAGCAGAGGTTCGATTGCCGCTATCAAGTGCTCAGCTCGAACTGATCAATGCCCCACTGCGCTATGCTGGCGACACTGACCTCTCTAATGCGCCGATAGTCATTCTAGAGAGCGCTAATGGAGATCAATGGCAAGGGCGAATCATGCGCACAGAAGGCGATGTTGACCCACGCAACCGCCTCAACTACGTAGTCGCAGAAATTATATCCCCTTATGCCCGAGACCCCAATCAACCCAACCGCCCCCCCCTGGCTGCCGGCACCTTTGTTGAAGCCAGCATACAAGGTCGACTTTTTGATAAAATCATCTCAATACCTCGCGATGCGATCCACAACATGAATGATGTCTGGCTTCTTGATGCTGAAAACCGAGTTCACGTCAAACAAGTCGATGTTCTATATCGCGGCAAGGATCGAGCCTACCTCAGCAGCGGGATGGAAACTGGCGATAAAATCGTTCTGACCCCTCTTGAGGTCGTTGTTGAAAATATGGAAGTTGCCGTCGTAAAAGAATCTGCACCCCTTGCGCCAGTGACAGTTGATACAAAGTTTGCCAGCGTCATGAGAAAACCAACCCCAGAAAGAAAAGAGTCTCAATCAAAATCCAAAGTAATAAAAGAAGCCGTCAAAAAAACTGTAAGTAAACCAGCACCTGAAACACCGTCTAAAACACCAGTAAGTGCTCCTGACCTCAATATTTCACCCGAAGACATGTCAAGCATGATGGGTTCAGAGCAGGAGAGTGACATCTAATGAACACTCTGATTGCGTGGTTTGCCAGAAACCCGATTGCTGCAAACATGCTGATGTTTATTATCGCCATCGGTGGCATTGTTGCTATTCAGAAATCGCAGAAAGAAATATTTCCGCAAGTCTCATTGAATAGCATCACCATTACCGCCGCCTACCCCGGCGCCTCGCCCGAGGAAGTTGAGGAAGCAGTATGTATGCGTATTGAGCGCGCAATCAATGGATTAAAAGATATTCAAAAAATTGATACTGTCGCTAACGAACAGGCTTGTATCGTATCAGTATCTGTCGCATTGGACGCAGAAAAAGGCAAACTGCTCGATGGCATTAAGAGTGCCGTTGGCGCCATCAGTTCTTTTCCCAGCACCGTCACACGCCCAATCATTAAGGAAGTCGCCATCAAACAGGAAGTCGCTCGACTGATGGTATCAGGAGACGCCAGTTACAGCGCATTACGAAACATTGCAGAATATGTTCGCAATGACCTCTATGACTTAGGCATTGGCCGCATTGAGATTGCAAATGCAAAAGATTATGAAATTTCCATTGAAATCTCCGAGCTTGCCTTACAGCGTTACAATATGACCTTTGCTGAGGTCGCCCAAGCTATTCGGCGAAATTCCATGAAAGCCTCCGGCGGCTCAGTCGCAACCAGCGGTGGAATGGTCTCTGTGGAGGCTGTCGGACAAGCAACCAGCGCCAGCCAGTTCCAAGAAATTGTTTTACGCGCACAACCCGATGGCGGCAGTGTAAAACTGAAAGATGTTGCGAACATCATCGACGGTTTTCAAGATACGAATGCACAAAGCTATTTTGATGGTAAGCGCGCCGTGCCTTTACGAGTATATCCTGAAGCACAAGACAATATTCTGGATATTAGCCGCACCCTTAACGAGTACGTGGCCAATCCCAAACGCCACTTTCCTGAAGGTATTTCATTAGACTTGGATATGGATAATGCCAAATATTTCACCAGCCGCATCAATCTATTGGTAGACAATGCATTAAGTGGTCTGGCGCTGGTATTTATTACTCTAATGCTTTTCTTGCATTTGAGGCTCGGCTTCTGGGTAAGTGCTGGTATTGCCATTTCTTTTTTGGGTGCATTTATCGTGCTTCACCTCAGTGGAGGTTCAATCAATATGATCTCCACCTTTGCTCTGCTGATCGTGCTCGGTATTGTGGTGGATGATGCAATTATCATTGGTGAAAATATTTATATATTTCAGGATAAAGGGTATAAGGGTGTCGAAGGCGCAATCAAAGGCGCTCAGGATATTGCCAAGCCCGTTATATTCGCCGTTGTCACCACAGCAATCACATTCAGCCCCTTGTTTTTCCTGCCAGGTCCAGACGGCAAAATGTTATCCTCCATCCCTATCATTGCCGTAGCAACACTTGCCTTCTCTTTAATAGAAGTCTTTTTTATTCTACCTGCACATTTATCACACCACCAAACCAAGCAAGCCACAGCAAAAAAAGACCCATTAACACGTATTCAGGAAAAATTTTCACACTTTCTTGATCGCAGCATAGTCACTGTTTATAGACCTCTACTGGATAAAGCCCTTGCCTGGCGATACACCACCGTCATTGCCTTTTTCATGTTGTTTACTATCGCCATGTCTTTGGTAGCCGGGGGCTGGATTCATGTTCAGATGTTATCTGCCCTGCAGGGCGAAATTTCACTCGCCAAAGTTGAGTACCCAAAAGGGACTGCGGTTAGTACGACTCAAGCCACTTTAAAAAGAATTGAGACGATTGGCTTGCAACTCAAAAAAGAACTGAATGAAAATCGTGAAACACCCCAAGTGCTACACACACGAATGAATATGAATCATGCTGGCACAGGCGGCACAGTGGTTCTCGTTTTATCAGGCGCAGATGAACGCGATTTTTCGGGTGATGAAATGAGCGACATGTGGCGCAAACGTGTGGGAGAAATCCCCGGCACATCAAAGCTGGAATTTATCTCTACATTTAATAACCCCGGCGCACCCGTCAGCATCAAACTCTCAGCCCATGACCCAAAAATCTTAAAAAAGGCATCCAAAGCGCTACGGGAACATATCAGCGAATATCCCGCCACCTATAACGTTAGGGATACTTTCCAGGGTGGAAAACGAGAAGTACAACTCAAACTAAAGCAAAACGCACACGATCTAGGACTTGATTTACAAACGGTCATTGGGCAAGTTCATCAAGCTTTTCAGGGAGCTGAAGTACAAAACCTTTTGCGCAACCAGCAGGAAGTTAAAGTTTATCTTCGGTATCCAAAAAGCGAGCGCAGCTCTCTGTGGAAATTGGAAAATATGCGCATTCGACTACCTGACGGCTCGCATGTGCCATTGCTGGCTGTCGCCGAGGTATTTTACGGCAGCGGCCCCGCCCATATTATTCGCCTCAATGGTAAGCGAGTCATTCTGGTCACTGCCTTTGTCGATGAAGCCATTGCCAGTCCCACCATCATCAACAATAGCATTCATGCAAACTTTTTATCCAAGCTAGAAGAAAACTACCCCGGTGTAAAATGGGGTGAAGCCGGTTCCCAGAAAGTGCGTAGCAAGATGAAGGATAATCTCATGGTAGGATTTTTTGGCGCCATGATCGCCATGTATATGTTGATGGCCATTCTGTTTGGTTCTTATTTCCAACCACTGATTGTCATGTCAGCTATCCCATTCGGACTGATAGGCGCCATGTTCGGACACCTGTTAATAGGAATAGAACTAACCCTATGGTCAGCCGCAGGCATGATCGCTGTCAGCGGTGTCGTAGTTAACGACAATATGGTATTAATATTTTACATCAATGAGCAACGCAGTAAGGGCATGCCTTTGATAAACGCCATCAAAAAGGCTGGATCAGACCGCTTTCGACCAATCCTGTTAACTTCAGTAACAACCTTTGTCGGGCTAACACCCTTGATTGCAGAAACGAGTTACGATGCCCAGTTCTTAAAACCGATGGCCATTTCCATTGCCTTTGGCGTCATGATAGCCACCTTTGTCAGTTTATTATTAATCCCGGTTTTTTACGTGATTGTGGCGGATTTCGGAACCTGGTACCAAAACATTAAGAATAGCTCTGCCTTTCAACCACAGACGGATGATGATGATCTGTTATTTGATGATGAAACGGGATTATAAGGGCCATGGAAATACGCTAATTTTTTAAGATCGGAGAAGGTTTTCTTTCCACACTCCTTATGTCTGTCGCCCTTATGTTAATAGTGCCACGCTCTTAACCTGCGCATAAACAGGCTTGCCTGGCGCTAGCGAGAGCGCTTGCGCCGACTTCCGCGTAATACGGGACAGAATAGTCATATGACCAACGTTCAAGCGCACCATAACTTGAGCCGCACCATGTCCGCATAATTCAACAACCGTCGCAGGCACGATATTTAAAATACTGGTATCACTCTGACGCGCCAGTGTAATACTCACATCTCGCGCGTGAATCCGAAGGCGCACTCGACTGCCTGGGGAAATATCTTTATAAGGAACAGCGAACCGCTCTCCTACAAGCTGTAAATAAGTTAGCTGATAAGCCTGATCATGAGAATCCACCTCTGCCTCGATAATTGCTTCGGCATCATCATCATGCGCTAAAGGCAAGTCCACCCGAGTCAACATATCGGCAATCGGACCAAATGCCTGAACTTTGCCAGCTTTCATCAATACTAACTGATCGGCCAGCCGCGCTACTTCATCCGCTGAATGGCTGACATAAAACACAGGGATATCCAACTCTTCGTGCAGACGCTCCAGATACGGCGTAATTTCCAATTTGCTTTGATGATCAAGTGCAGCCAGTGGTTCATCCATCAGTAATAACTGCGGGCTGGTCAATAACGCCCTGGCGATGGCAACCCGCTGACGCTCTCCACCAGATAAAAGTGCTGTATCACGGGCGAGCAGTGGCTCAACCCCCAACAGAGTCACCACTTCATCAAAATCTACTTGGCGCTGAGACTTGGGAACCCGCTGATAACCGTATTCCAAATTGCGTTTGACCGATAAATGCGGAAAGAGATTAGTTTCCTGAAAAACATAGGCAAATGGTCGCAGGTGCGGTAAGACAAAGGTCTGGTCATCCTGCCAGACAGTATCGCGCATTGAAAAAAAACCGTTGCCACATTGCTCCAAACCAGCAATAGCCCTTAACAAACTAGTCTTGCCACAGCCCGATGGACCGTACAAGGCAATCACACCCGTAGCAGGTAATGACAGACTGACATCCAATTCAAATTCACCGCGCTGCAGGACGAAGCGAGCTTCAATTTTATCGGCTGCAGATTTCATAAACCGGCCACCTTGATGCGCCGATTAAAGCCGTAGACCGCCACCAATAACAGAAAAGACATTAGCAACAAACCACCCGACAAAAGATGGGCACGCCCGTATTCCAAGGTTTCCACATGGTCATAAATGGCAATCGACAACACTTGTGTTTTACCGGGAATATTGCCGCCAATCATCAATACCACACCAAACTCACCCACTGTATGAGCAAATCCCAACACAGTGGCCGTTAAAAACCCTGGAGCGGCCAGAGGCACGGCAATAGTAAAAAAACGATCCAGCGGTGATGCGCCCAAGGTCGCCGCCGTCTCTAACAAGCGCCCTCCCACAGAAGTAAATGCATCTTGTAGCGGCTGCACGACAAAGGGGAGTGAATAAAATACAGAGCCTATCACCAAGCCAGTAAAGGTGAATGCCAGAGGCTGGCCTCCAAACATTTGCATGAGACCTCCGACAGGACCATGAGGCCCAAGCATAATCAACAGATAAAACCCCAAAACCGTCGGAGGCAATACCAGAGGTAACGCCACCACCGCTTCAATAAGAAACTTATAGCGCATCTGCGAACGAGCCAACCACCAAGCCAGGGGTGTACCCAGCAATAACAGGATAGCCGTCACAACTCCCGCTAATTTTAGAGTGACCCATAAAGCCGCTAAATCGGCTTCAGTTAAAAGCATAACAACACCTTATGGCAACCCATAACCATATTGTTCAATCATCTCTCTCGCCGGTTTCTCTTGTATAAATTTCAGTAACGCTCTTGCTGCTGTATTGTCTTTGATTAACACGGCCTGTTGCACAATAGGCAAGTAAACTTCGGAGGGAATCATCCACATTGAACCTTCCACCCCCCCTTGCTGACTGAGCACTTGAGAGTACGAAACAAAACCCAACGCTGCATTGCCCGATTTTACAAATTGATAGGTTTGTCCAATATTTTCCCCCATCACGATGCGAGATTGCATTTTTTCCCATAAGCCATTGAAGGCCAACACCTGCTTTGCCGCACGCCCATAAGGGGCCAATCGAGGATTGGCGATCGCCAGATACCGAAAACTTGCTATTTGCAACACCTTCCCCTGAGCATCCACCAGACTCGCCTCAGGACTCCATAACACAAGTTTTCCCATAGCATAGGTGAAGCGACTACCCCCGAGTGCGATGCCCTCACGTTCGAGTAAGATGGGTCGCTTATCATCTGCCGCAAAAAATGCATCATAAGGAGCACCATGTTGAATTTGTGCGTAATGCTTGCCTGTCGAACCAAAAACCAAACGCACCTGATGCCCTGTCTGCTTTTCAAACTGTTCCGCAATCGCTGACATAACCCCGGCAAAATTGGAAGCCACCGCAACATAAAGTTCAGCGCTTGCAGAGACAGTCGATATCAACAAAGACAATATCAATACCACGCCTTTGGTCACTTGCATCATCGGCCTACTCTCCGTTTTACCTTTGACAGCTAGATACTACTCGAATCAAATTGCCGCAGTTTACGTTTCAGACCTGTTGATTACAACGAACATCAAATTCAAGCCTCGTTTTTTGGCGTTTATCTACTTAAAAACAAGGTAATTTGCTCTACTATCAATACACCCATTTGTCCCCTGCCCCACTTGGGCTATATAATGGCATTTCAACTATAACTACAGTGTTACCCATATTATGCCAAACAAATTCGGCGTCATTATTTTTATCACTTTATTTTCATTGCTCTGCGCATGTGGAGAGAAAGCAGAAATTCACTATGACGGCCCGATTGCCGATTGGCCTGCCTGGGGAAATAAACCCGGTGGTGGCCATTACTCGACTGCGGATCAAATCACGCCACAGAATGTGCATATGTTGGAACAAGCCTGGGTATACCGTTCAGGAGACTTTCGCGAGGGTGGCACCGGCAGCATTGACGAGCAACCCGAGGGCATTGCCAAGTTACCTCTGCTAGCCAGCGGTTTCCAGGCAACACCTATTGTCGAAAATGATACCTTGTATTTCTGCACACCCTTCAATCGTGTTATTGCGCTGGACCCAGAAACCGGTCAGGAACGCTGGGCATATGATCCAAAGGTCGATGTCAATAAAGAAACCCACACCAATTGCCGAGGTGTCAGTAGTTGGATTGATCCCTTACAACCCAGTGTATGTGCGCATCGCATACTGACCGGCACCCTTGATGGTCGACTCATCGCATTGGATGGCAAAACGGGCAAACCCTGCACTGATTTTGGCGCTAAAGGCATTGTGGATCTGAAAGAAGATTTAACCCCTCATACCGATGTGGAATACTCTGTCACTTCGCCACCCGCAATAATCAACGATTTGGTTATCACGGGTGCATCGATCATTGATAACTATAAACTGGATGTCCCCAGCGGTGCTGTGCGTGCCTACAATATCCGCACGGGCAAACTTGAGTGGTATTGGGATGCTTTGCCTCCGGATTACCAAGCTAAACCGGAGGCAAATGGGGATTTGCGATTTCAGAATGGCACGGTCAACGTTTGGTCAATCATCTCTGTCGATAAAGAACGAAACCTCGTTTTCCTGCCTACTGGCAATACCTCACCTGACTATTATGGCGGCTTACGCAATGGTATGGATTACTACGCCAGCTCGGTGGTGGCACTGAATGCACTAACCGGTAAAGTCGTCTGGCATTTTCAGACCGTTCACCATGACATTTGGGATTTTGACGTGCCATCCCAGCCAACTCTGTATGACATCGAGCTAAATGGCAAAACAGTGCCTGCCTTGGCACAGCCCACAAAAGCCGGCCATTTGTTTCTGCTAAATCGCGAAACCGGTGAGCCGCTCTTTCCAGTGGAAGAGCGGCCAGTACCACAAGATCCCGTAGCAGGAGAATACCTATCGCCAACCCAACCTTTTCCCACTAAACCCGCTCCGCTTTATAAATCGACCATTACTCCCGAAGAAGCCTATGGTTTAACACCGCTGGACCGCAATTACTGCAAAAAGAAAATCGCCTCACTTAGACATGACGGCATATTTACCCCCCCCAGTCTGCAGGGCACGATCAATTTTCCCGGCGCGTCAGGATCAAATAACTGGGGGTCACCCGCTATTGACCCACAACGCAATCTCATTGTACTCAACGCCAATCAACTGATCTGGGAAATAACACTGGTCCCCAGAAAAGACTGCGGAGATTCAGGCACGCCTATGCTGGGCACGCCCTATTGCGAAAAACTCGATTTAGTTCGCTCACCCCTGAGCGTACCTTGCAATCCACCACCCTGGGGCACACTGACCGCTGTGGATTTGGTGAGTGGTGAAAAACGCTGGGAAATACCCCTAGGCACGAGTCGTGATCTGGCACCTTTCCCTGTGTGGTGGATTAAGGGATCACCCACCAGCGGCGGCCCCATCGTCACAAAATCAGGCCTTGTATTTATAGGGGGCACGACGGATTTTTACTTCAGGGCTTTCAGTACTGAAACCGGCAAAGAGTTATGGAGACACCGACTGCCCACGGCTGCCATCAGCGTACCGATGACATACCGCCTCAAAAAAACCAGCCGCCAGTATGTTGTCGTCGCTGTCGGTGGGCACTGGGGATTTCCTCTGCCGGCAGGCGATCACCTAATGGCTTTTGCACTGCCTGAGTCTGAGTGAGGAGTAACTATTCAGCAAGACCTGCAGCTGTTCAGATCGCGTTCAAAACAGCGCAGGGCAAGGCGGAAAATGTGAGTTTATGTGTATAAATGAACGGGGGATCCTATTAGCCCCACCAACCACTATATGTAGATCCTAACGCTAACTTCTTAGAGATAGCGGGCGTACTCCGAAGCCAATTTAGCACTAACGTCATCCCCGTGAAAACGGGGACCCAGAAAAAAGAGAGCGCATTTATGCGCACATAAAATTGCTGCAGGTTCGCATTGGAATTGAATTTAGAATTGGATAAAGTATCGAGGTATCATCAGGTAATTGCTGCTGCTAGCAGCGCTTTTTGTACTGGGTTCCCGCGTTCGCGGGAACCCAGAAAAAAAAGAGCTGCTTGCAACAACCCCTCCTTCACCGCAGGGCCTGCATTGTTCAGTTAAATACTGAGACATCTTGATTTTCTATGCGCAAATCTCCTCCCAAAG